>NZ_JBHWES010000040.1:35415-108967 GCF_042734105.1 Streptomyces sp. NPDC059679
TTTTCTCCCCGTGTTGTTTTCTTTTTTGCCCCCGGTGCCCCCGCTTTGTTTCGCGGCGGTCCCCCCCCCCGGGGGGGGGGCCCCCGCCCCGGCGCGGCGCCCGGCCCCCACCGGGATCCTGAAGGCGGTTTCCCGCCCGTCCTCATACACCCACGGGGCCGGTCCCGCCGAACAACGCCGACGCGGTCCGGAGCGGAGTGGGAACACCCACGCCCACGGGCGCGGCCTCGGGGCAGTCGTGGCAGGTGAAGCCGAGGCGCGCCATGGCCCGGGTGACTTCGCCGACCGTGAAGTCACGGCGGTCCTGTCGCGTGATGACCTGGCCCACCTGCTTGACGGGGTAGCGGCGGCGGCCGATGGTTACGGACTCACCCGTGACGAGCTCGGGTCTGACGCCCTTCATTGAGGCCAGCACCCCGGCCTTGGTCAGGTCGAACGGGTACCGGGCGATGACACAGCGCATGATGCCTCACAGGAGAGAAGTCACGGAGAGAAGGAGAACGGGCTGTCCGGGGCGAGGCGGATCAGCGGAAGAGGGCGAGGAGACGCCCGGAACTCGGCCGTACTTCACCGGCGCCGCCGGGGCGGGCGACGGGCGAGGGCAGCGATCCGCCGAGGACGTCCCGCAGACGGATCCGGTCCGTGTACGTGGAACTGTCGCGGAGAACGGTGAGCCGGACCAGGGTGATCAAGCCCGTGCTCTGGTCGTCCCTGTCGCACACGGTCAGGTACTCGACACGGGCACCCGCCATGACGGCCAGAGCCACCTCGACGGTCATGTCGTCACAAACCCGAGGCCCGTACGCTTCGATGTCGTCGACCACGGTCACGGGGGCGGGGTCCGGCATGCGGTACTGCGTCTGAGCTGGCGTCAAGGGTGCCTCCTGCGGTAGGGGTTGATCGGCTTGGTGGCCATTGCGGCTCCAGGGAGACCACGGCGGCCCCGGGGACCGCGCCGGGCCTAGGCAGCCGAGTTGTCGCCGGGCTGCCGCTGTGCCCTGCGGCGCACCCCCGCGCCGACGGATCGGCCCTTGCCGGTGCGGCCCCGGCGGTCCCAGGACGGCGAAGACGCGCGGCGGGGGCGTTCCACGACCGGCGCGGCGATGACCACCGGGACGCCGGAGGGCGCCTGGGCACCTGTGATGCGGCTCAGCTCCGCCTCGCCCGAGCGGACCGGGGTGATGTGCGGGGTAATTCCGGCCGAAGCCATCAGCCGGCTCATGGCGCGGCGCTGGCCGGGGGTCACGAGGGTGACGACACTGCCGGACTCGCCGGCGCGGGCCGTACGACCGCCACGGTGCAGGTAGTCCTTGTGGTCGCTGGGCGGATCCACGTTGACGACCAGGTCGAGGCTGTCGACGTGGATGCCGCGGGCCGCGACGTTGGTGGCCACCAGGACCGTGACGTGACCGTCCTTGAACTGCGCCAGGGTCCGCGTGCGCTGCGGCTGGGACCTGCCACCGTGCAGGGCCGCGGCGCGGACACCGCTGTTCAGCAGGTGCTTGGCCAGCCGGTCCACGGCGTGCTTGGTGTCCAGGAACATGATGACCCGGCCGTCCCGGGCCGCGATTTCGGTGGTCGTGCGGTGCTTGTCCGCGTCATGCACGTGGAGTACGTGGTGCTCCATCGTGGTGACGGCACCGGCCGACAGGTCGACGGAGTGGACCACCGGGTCGGTCAGGTAGCGGCGGACCAGCAGGTCGACGTTGCGGTCCAGGGTGGCCGAGAAGAGCATCCGCTGACCCTCGGGGCGCGCCTGGTCGAGCAGGGCGGTGACCTGGGGCATGAAGCCCATGTCGGTCATCTGGTCGGCCTCGTCGAGAACCGTGATGCCGACGTCGACGAGCCGGCAGTCGCCCCGGTCGATGAGGTCCTTGAGCCGACCGGGCGTCGCGACGACCACCTCCGCGCCGGCGCGCAGCGCCCCGGCCTGCCTGCCGATGGACATTCCGCCGACGACGGTGGCGAGCCGCAGACTCACGGAGCGGGCGTAGGGAGCGAGCGCGTCGGTGACCTGCTGGGCCAGCTCACGGGTGGGGACGAGGACCAGCGCCAGTGGCCGGCGCGGCTCGGCGCGCCGACCCGCCGTACGGGCCAGTACCGCGAGGCCGAAGGCGAGGGTCTTGCCCGACCCGGTGCGGCCGCGACCGAGTACGTCACGGCCGGCCAGGGAGTTCGGCAGGGTCGCCGCCTGGATCGGGAACGGTACGGTCACGCCTTCCCGTCCGAGCGTGGACAGCAACGGCGCCGGCATGACGAGATCGGCGAACGACTCGACGGCGGGCAACGCGGGCGTGACCGTCTTCGGCAGCGCGAACTCGCCCTGCGCGGCCTGTCGGTTTCCGTAACCGTTGGAACGGCGCGGAACGCCGGAGCGACCTGCGGCAGCACTTCCTCCGAAGCGGCCATATGTGCGAGTGGTACGGGTGCGGTTCATGCGGGACCTTCCTCGACGTGGGCACGTATCAAGGAATTTCCGCAGCAAACCGAGCGGCGCAGAGAATCGCGAGAACGAGCCGGAAATGACAGGGTCGAATCACCCTCAAAATAAAGCGAGCTGGGGCCCGCACCCCAAGGTGCGGGCCCCAACTGCGAAGTATGCGTCAGTGCCGGTGCGTCAGGCGGGAACGATGTTCTCAGCCGTCGGGCCCTTCTGGCCCTGCGCGATGTCGAATGACACCTTCTGGCCTTCCTGCAGCTCACGGAAGCCCTGGGCGGCGATGTTCGAGTAGTGGGCGAAGACGTCGGCGCCGCCGCCGTCCTGCTCGATGAAGCCGAAGCCCTTTTCCGCGTTGAACCACTTCACAGTGCCAGTAGCCATTTGTTTCTCCTTCGGAGGCGGTGTCAGAAATACGCACCCTGTGCGGATTCCGTGTCGCCGTGATGATCAGCCGTCGGAAAAATCTTCTGGCAACCACACCTGCAACTGATGCCGACAGTAGCACGTCGACATCGGCCCTGCGTAGTGAACAATTCCGCACCGCCTGCCGCCTCAGGAATATTTCTCGCGCGCCGCGTCGATTTCTTACTTCGCGACCACAGATATTGTTCTCCGGGGTGGCGGTGTTGCCGTCGAGCGTTTCCGCTCACAGCGCTGTGACCTCCTTCGACGGCTTGTACGCGCCGCTGTCGTCATCGGCGGACGAGAGGCCGACGAACGCGCCGAGACCCCAGAAGCGAGACGAAGGCCACATGGCGATTCCGGCGGATACGGCGTACGCGTTCTCGAACTGGACCCGCCCCGGCGGCGGGTGCGTTTCCGCGTCTTTGTCGTCTACTACAACGACCCCGGTGATCTCCTGCCGGATGATCCGAGTTTCTTCTTCCGGGTGCGGTGGGAGGGCGCGTACGGGGGCGGCGGCGATCAAGACGCTTTCACCGCCGTCTGGGAACGGGCAATCCCGCACGAGGAGTACTCGATCCGCTGACACTTCTGCCGCTCCGGGACCGCCGCCTTCATGAACGCCTCGCCCTCGTCCTCAGCCCAGGCCGCCCGCGCATCCGTCGCCGCCCGCCTGGTGGACATGAAGAGGGCCCACGGTCAGGATCGCGGATGTGGCCAGCCAGGCACGCCGGGGTCTCGCCCAGCACCGTCAGCTACGCCCTGAGCGGCAAACGGCCCATCTCCACGCCACCCGGCGCCGCATCCACGCCAGCATCCGCGAACTCGGCTACCGCCCACACGCCGGAGCCCGCGCCCTGGCCAGCAGCCGCACCCGGGTCCTGGCGCTGGTGACCCCACTGCGCGAAGGCGGCGACGTCACGACCGCGATGCGGTTCGCCGCCCACATCGTCGCCGCCGCCCGCCGCCACGACCACGACGTTCTGCTGCTCACCCAGGAGGAGGGCGAGGAGGGGCTGCGCCGCGTCGCGGACAGCGCCATGGCGGACGGCATCATCATCGTGGCCACCCACCCGCACGACGCCCGCCTGCCGCTGCTGCGCAGGCTGGGCCGGCCCTGCGTCCTCGTCGGCTCCCTGAGCGGCGCCACCGGCCCGGCCGAGCCCGCCTGCGCCGGCCCCCCTCATCCCGGGGATCCCGTCGACCCGGACGACGGCCGCCCCGGGGCCTGACTCGGGTCGCCCGAGCCGGGTGACCTCGCCGAGCGGTGCGTAGCGCTTCTGATGGCGAGGCTGGGCGCATTCCCACAGCGCGACAAGGGCCCTTCGGTCGGCCGACAGCCCTCGCCATTTGCGCGGCCACCCCGCGGTCAGCCATATCATCACCCGCGCTGCTCCGATCGGAGCAATCCGGGCAGCTGAGGACGTGTCGCCCGGCCGACCGTGCCCGTCGCAGGAAAGCTACCGGCGCAACATGTCCACTGGTGTGGCAGACGGGCGAGGAGCATCGTGGAGCAGCAGTCTGATCGTGCCCCGGCGGTGCGGCATCGTTCGTCCCTGGCCGCGCTGGGGGTGTTCGGAGCCGTCCTGCTCGGCGCTGTGGGCTGGCACTTTGCCACGATGGTCCTGGCCACCGTGCCCCCGAACCACGTCAGCCACCGCTACGCGCCGCTGGTCAGCAGTTACGTCGATCCTGAGCTGGACCAGAACTGGAAGCTTTTTGCCCCCGACCCGCCCCAGGCGACCATCCGGGTCCAAGCCCGCGTACGGACGACCGGAGGCAAAGGCTTTGCCCGAACGGGACGGTGGCTGGACCTCACCGCCTCCGACCTGGCGGCGATGAGGGGCACGCTGCCGAGCCACGCGTACGAGGACGTCCTTCCGATGGCATGGTCCTTCTACCAGGTGTGGCACACCCCGCACGAGAAGCCCTTGGGCTCGGAAGGCCGACTGTCGACCGCACATCTCAAACGGGCGGTGCTGCAACGCCTGATGGGGCGGTACAAGGGAGAGCACATCACCGGCCTCCAGGTCCGGTGCCGCACCGACCAGGTGCCATCGCCGCCGTGGGACAGGGGGCCGGTCACGGCTCACCGCCCCGACTACCGGGTACTTCCCTGGTGGCCGGTGCGGGGCCGGGACTACGAGCGGTTGTGAGCCCAGGGAGCCACCAGGGAGCCACCCGGCCCCATGCCGCCGTCCGGGTGAACGCACCGCCGCCTCAGGTGTCGTTCCCCCGTCTGGCCGCCTGCCAAGTGGACGCTACGACGGCAGAGATCCCCCTTTCCCGACAAAAGGCTGTCCCATGAAGAAGTGCTTCCGCGTGCTGAGCGCACTCGTCGTAGCCGTAGGAGCGCTGGCGTACGGAGGCGTCGCCAGCCACGCCGAGACATACCGGTGGCCCTTCTCCGGGGCGGGCACCGTCTTCTCCCCCTTCCCCACCCACGACCCCGCCGACGGTGTCGGCTCACGTTGCGTCAACCTCGGCTCCGGCGAGGCGCGTCAGCGCAACGACTGCGACAGCCGCAGCAGCGTTCCCGCACCGGCACCCGCGCCCGCACCGGCGCCCGCACCCGCAGGGCAAAAAATCCCGGTGCCGAAGCCGGTCTGAAGCAGCGAGCAGAGATTTCAAGGAGCAGGGTGAAGCAGCAGGACAACCGCGCCCTGGGGGCGTGGTCCCGTTCCTCGACGGCCGTGCTCGCGGCCGTCGCCATCGCGCTGTTCGGCGCGGCCGCGTGGCACTTGGGAACGGTCGCGCTGAGCGTCGCGCCGCCGAACACGCTCAGCAGGCACTATCCGCGGTGGATCGCCGACCACATACACCCGGAGCTGGAGCAGAACTGGAAGTTGTTCGCCCCGGATCCACCCCAGGGGAACGGGCAGATCGAGGCCCGGGTGAGGACGGTCAACGGCACAGGTGCCCGCCACACCGCCGGCTGGACCGACCTCTCGGCCTCCGACATCGCCGCCGTCCGAAGCAACCTGCTGCCCAGCCGCACGGACCAGGATCTCCTCCTCTACGCCTGGGACTACTACGCGCTGTGGCACGACCAGTTGCCCGGCCACCCCCGGGAGGCCCGGCTGATGGCCGCGAACCTGAAGCGCACCGCTCTACAACGCCTCATGCCGCAGTATCAAGGGCAGCGGATCACCGGTCTGCAGTTCCGGTTCCGGTTCGACCGCGTGCCGCCGCCCTCATGGGCTTCCCCGACCACCACCGACCGGCCCGTGAACCAGGTGTTGCCCTGGTGGCGGGTACAGAACAAGGATTGTCAAGGGCTCTGACGTGCACCCCGAGACCACTGAGCGGGCTTCGGCCCTCCCCGCGCCCTCCGGCCCGGCCCGGGTCCCCGGCCCCGCCGCCCCCGCGGCCCCGCCCGGGAATGCCACCGCCCCGCCCGACACGGGTCTCCCCGGACGGCCGGCGGCACTCATCGCCTGGGCCGCCCGGGTCCACGTGCCCCATCAGGCCGCGGTGCTGCGGATCGGGCTTGCCTTCGTCGTCGCCGCCGGGCTGCTCCGCGAGTGGCCCCACCGCCGGGTGCTGTTCGGCGACCGCAGCCCCTGGTCGTGGGACATGGCCGGCTCGGTGCTCGCCGAGAACCACGCCTTCTCCGTGCTGATCTGGTGGGACGGGCGGTGGTGGTTCGAACTGGTCTACCACGCCACGATCATCGTGGCCGTGCTGCTCATGCTCGGCTGGCACACCCGCGGGACATCCGTGCTGTTCATGGTCGGCGTCCTCTCCATTCACGCACGCAACCCCTTCGTCATGGACGGCGGCGACAACGCCGTCCACCTCCTGGCGATCTACCTGGTGTTCGTCCGCTGCGGGGCGGTCTGGTCACTCGACGCGCGCCGCGACCGGCGATACGGACCTCAGGCCCGCTGCCGGCGGGCAGGCGTGGCGATGTGGCAGCTGCTCGGACTGCTGCTGCTCTGGGTGTACGGAACCCGAGTGGAAGCCTGGTCCGTGTTCTTCTGGACGCTCTGGGGCGCCCAGGGACTGTGGTACGCGGCGAACCGCTGGTTCCCCTGGCACCGGACCCGCGCCCTGCTGAACGGTGCCACCGCCATGGTGCACAACTGCGCCATGCTGGTGGTGGCCGGCCAGATCTGCCTGATCTACCTGACGTCGAGCTGGTACAAGATCCAGGGTTCCCGCTGGCAGGACGGCACCGCCGTCTACTACGCGCTGCACCTGGACTATTACCGCCCATGGCCCTGGCTCAGCGACCTGCTCTCGTCCAACATGCTGGTGGTCTTCCTGCTCACCTACGGCACGGTGCTGGCGCAGGCGTCCTTCCCCTTCACCCTGCTCAACCGCAGAGCCAAGAACATCATGCTGGTGCTCCTGACGCTGGAGCACGCGGGGATCGGGATCCTCATCGGCATCCCCTTCATGTCGCTGACCATCATCGTCTGCGACGCCGTCTTCCTGCCCACCTCTTTCCTGGCCCGCGTCGGCGACGGCTGCGCCCGTGCCACGCACAAGCTGCGCGGATCCCTCACCGGGGCTGCCAAACGGCCGACGAGGCGGAAACCGGTGGCGGCGGCTGACTGACGCCGCTGCGCGGCGGTGACCACCTCGCGCTTCGCCTCCCCAGCCCCAGTCCGCCCATGAGAGCCGAGCCCTGGGGCTGGGGCTGGGGAGCGATCTCAGAACCGCGTGAAGCGGTCCGGGTTGTTACGGTCGCGGTGGCGGGGGCACTGGCACGGCGGCCAGGCTTGCCCCACCGAGTAGGGGTCGCTCTTCTCCCCGGCGAGGACGGCCACGATCGCGCGCCGTGCGGTGACGATCCCGCCGTGCGCCACGGTGTAGACGCGCATCGTCATCTTCGGCCGCTCGCCCCGGTCCGGCCGGCTGTCGGCCATCAACGGCCTCCCTCTCCCCCGACCGGGGCGTAGAGCTGGAGCAGGCTGCACAGGCTCCGCTTCACCGCGCCCAGGTGGTAGGCCAGCTCTTCCGGCGCGGCGTCGGCAAGGTCGAGGGCTTCGGCTCCGGCGAGAGTCTGTCCGGCGACGATCACCACCGCGCACTCCAGACCTTCGCGGGTGGGCTTCGCGGCCGTGACACACGCGGGGCACAGCCCCGAGCGCGGCACGGCGTGGTCGTGGGGCCCGAAGTCGCCAGGGGCGGCGCACAGAGCGCACCCGGGGGACGGGACGGGCCTGATCCGGCCGTCGGCGGTCACCGGATCACCACCATCCCGTGTGGCGCACACACCAACTCCACCCGCGGGCGGCGCTTGCTCCGCTGCTCGTCGGCCACGGCGTAGGGCCGCACCATGGCGGCACTGTGACCGTCCGGCGGACCGGAGACCGGGCTGAACGCCGCGGCGGAGGCGTTCACGTGCTCCGCCGCCCTGGGTCGGGCAGGTGCGTCGGGCACGCGTGCTGTGCGTGTCGTTGACGCGTGCTGGTGCTGCACTGAGGGTCGGCCGCCCGCAGTACGGGCCGCGCGGTGACGACCCGACGGCGGTAACAACAGCCGTAGCAGTGCTTCGAAGATCCACGCGATAGCGTGTGTCATGTCGTCAACCTCCGTGGGGTTGATGGCCACCACCCCCGGACGCACCCTCCCAAGTCGCGTCGCGGGGGTCCTGCATGTGGCCGGTGGTTGTGTGGTCAGTGCCTGACGCGCGGTTCAGGGACCCGTACGAGATGCGATAGGGCCTGGGCATCCGTCACCGCCGCTCCTTCGCATCTCGCCCTGATTGCGCTCCAGGGCTCAACCACCGTGCCCGCGTGGCAGAGTTGAGCGCAACAGAATCTGCTCGAAATCAGCCTTGGCAGCAGAAATGGCACATGCCAAAGCATGCGTATGGCTTCTGCCGTATGCACAACGGATGCCAGGCTGAACACAAGGCAGCCGACGGCGCGCACGTGCGCCAGGATGGAGGGCACATGGCCGCAAAACCGCAGCCAACCGCAAGGCGTATCGGGCTCGGGCACGAACTGCGTCAGCTACGGAAGGAGGCCGGTCTCACCATCGCGCAGGCGGTCGAGGGCCTGCACTTCGACGAGAGCACGCTGCAGCGCGTCGAGACCGGCTGGAAGTCTTTCCGGCAGGCCGGACACCTGCGAGAGCTGCTGGAGCGCTACGGCATCAGTGACGAAGAGCAGGTGGACCGGCTGGTCGCCCTCCAGCGCGAGGCATCCAGCCGGGAGTGGTGGACCGGTCCCAGCACCGCCATGCTGTCGGGCATGCCGCGATTCCTCGGCGTTGAGTCCGCAGCCCGGGAAGTCCGCATCTTCCACCCGGTCCTCGTTCCGGGCCTGCTGCAGACCATGGCGTACGCGCAGGCCGTGCACGAACTGCACAAGCCCATTGACGAGATCACCACCGAGTTCATGCAGCGGAGCGTGCAGCTTCGCATGAAGAGACAGGAGGCCCTGACCCGCGACGATGACCCGCTAAAGGTTTGGGCGGTCCTGTACGAGCCGGCGCTGCGCTACGCCATCGCTGACGCGGACACCATGCGCGAGCAGTATGCCGCCCTCGCCGAACTGGCCGCCCTGGAGAACGTGACCCTACAAGTTCTCCCCCAGGCGAGCAGCGGTTACGTTGCCCTCCATCATGTCAACATCATGATCCTCGGCGACGGCCTGCCGACAACGGTTCAGACCGATACCGCCTGGAGCACCGTCGCCGTCACGGACAAGCCGCGCGATGTCGGGCGGTTCTCCCGCATGTTCGAGGCCATGGCGGCAGCCGCTCTGTCTCCTCAAGACACTCCGAAGTTTCTGCACCAACTATCGAGAGAGATCACACAATGAACACTCGCCCTGCCACGGTGATGGCATCGGATCTGAAGGGCGCCAACTGGTTCACGTCGTCCTACAGCAATGCCGGGGGCGAATGCGTCGAGGTCGCCGACCTGTCGATGTCCGCCCACAGCGGGATAGCGATCCGCGACTCCAAGGACCCCAACGGCCCGGCGCTCCTGGTGTCGCCGGACGGTTGGGCGTCCTTCATCACTGCCGTGACCGATGGAGAGTTGCCCGCCGCCTGACCCACACAAGTAACGCCCATGACGGCGGCCCCTGCGATCACAGGGGCCGCCACGTGGGTACGCCGCCGCGCCCCGTGATGTCGTCCCCAAACCCCGACGGCCGCGCCCGGTGATTCGCCGAGGGCCCCGCAGGACTACTGCGGGGGTGGCCGAAACCATCCGTGTTTGTCGCCTTGACTCGAACCCGTATGTCACGGAACGTGGTTGGCTGGGTAGATCCGAGTGTAATGGGTGCGCAACATAGCGCAACCCACTCGACGCTGGAGGCGGTCATGGATCTACAGTTCGTCGGGATCGACCCGGAGACCGGCGCAGGCAACTGCCCGGCGGTCTGGGTCGACACCGATACGAAGTCCGAACCCGAAATCGTGCTTCAGGGCTGGGTCGCGGACGAGGCCACCGAGGCCGAGTGCGCGAAGCGGAGCCCGAAGCCCGACACCGAGGCCGTCATCCGCATCCCGGCGCGGATGGTGCCGCTGATCAGGGAGGCGTGCGATGCCGCAGAACGTGCCCAGCTTTGACGAACTCCTGGACTCGGCCCAGTATTCGGCGCTCCACCTGGAGATGCGCGACCACTACGGTGTGGACGAGGAGCGGTACGTCGTAGAGGCGTGGCGGAAGGAAGGCGCCCTGCCCGCCTACGGCTCGGACTACTGGCGCCCCTGGGTTTCGTTGGTTGAGCGGACCGTGGCGCGAGGTGTGTCCGTCCGCCGCGCCCGGATCGTCTCGGAGCCCGTGACCGACTACATCCGCTTCGAGCACGCGATCACCCCGGCCAACATCCGAGCCGGCGAGCACGTACGGTGGCTTCCACGGCGTCGTGCGTCAGATCTCGCCCTCCCCGGCAACGACTTCTGGCTGATCGACGACCGGATCGTGCGGTTCAACCTGTTCTCCGGCAACGGCGCCGCCATCGAGCCCGACGCATCGGAGGACCCGGCAGTCATCAAGCTGTGCGCTGACGCGTTCACCGCAATCTGGGAACGGGCAACCCCGCACGAGGAGTACTCGATCCGCTGACACCTCTGCTGCCCCGGGACCGCCGCCTTCATGAACGCCTCGCCCTCGTCCTCAGCCCAGGCTGCTCGCGAAGCCGTCGCCGCCCGCCTGGTGGACATCCGCAAGACAGCAGGGCTCAAGGCCCATGAGGTGGCGGCTCGGTGCGGCTGGCACAAATCCAAAGTCTCTCGGCTGGAGAACGGTCATACACCGCCCTCGGACGACGACATCCGCAAGTGGTGCCAGGCATGTGACGCGCCCCGGCACGCCCCCGACCTGATCGCGGCCAGCCGGGACGCGGACCAGATGTATGTCGAGTGGAAGCGGATCCACCGGACAGGCATCCGACGCCGCCAAGAGGTTGACGTCCCGTTGTACGACCGCACCAGCCTGTTCCGCGTCTACTGTTCCAACGTCGTGCCCGGCCTCCTCCAGACGCACGGCTACGCCGAAGCGCTGCTGTCCACCATCAGCCAGTTCCAGGGAACCCCCAACGACGCCGCCGACGCCGCGACCGCCCGCCTGGACCGCTCCCGCGTCATCCACGAAGGTCGCCATCGCTTCGTGCTCCTGGTCGAAGAGACGACGCTGCGCTATCGCATCGGGTCCCCTTCCGTCATGGCCGGACAGCTCGGATACCTCCTGGAGGTGCTGTCGATCCCGTCGGTGGCCTTTGGAGTGATCCCGTTCACCGCGCAGCGCCGCATATGGCCCGTCGAGACATTCATGATCTTCGACGATGAGCGGGTACAGGTGGAGACCTTGTCGGCGGAGATCAACATCACCTCGCCCGGTGAGATCGACGTGTACGTGAAAGCGTTCGCCCGGCTGCAACGCATGGCCGTCTACGGCACGAAGGCCCAGTCGCTCATCACGGCGGCCATTGACACTCTCAGGTGATGTCGCGCAACTTCATAGAACTTTCTTGAGGCTCAAATCTCGCCGACCGTACGGTCGTTGGCACCCGACTCCACCCTCCCCCGAACGGAGAAGCCATGACCACGTGCACCGCTCCTCGCCAGCTCGCCTCGGTCCGCCCCTGGGGTCTGCGCCGACTCGGCCCGTACCCCACATCGGCGCACATGCCGTTCACCACCGTCACCATCGACCCGGACACCCAGACCGGCGTGTTCCGCGATGGTGATGGCCTAATCGTCGAGATGGACAAGCACGGCACCAGCTCCGCCACCTCGACATCGACCGTGACGAACCTGGACTCCCGCAACGACGCGGGCCACGACCAGGACTCCCAGCAGGACTGACCCCGATGGCCGACACGAGCCCCGTCCTGGTGGTCACGGAACTGCTGGACATCACCGCCGACATGGTGATCACTCACCTCAACGAGCGCGGTATTCCGGTGGTCCGCTTCAACCCCGAGGACCTCCCGGCCGGGGAACTGACGGTCTCGGCTCGGTTCGGTGACCGCCCGGCTTCCGCCCCGGTGGCCGGGCGGTTCCGTACCCCGTCGAGGACCGCCGACGTGGAGCACGTACGGGCGGTGTACTGGCGTCGCCCCGTCTGGCCCACCTTCGAGGACCTGGGCCCGGACGACGCGCGCTATGCCGCAGCGCAGGTCCGCTACGGACTCGCGGGCGCCCTCTATGCACTCGACGGCCCTCTGTGGATCAACCATCCAGCCCGCAACACGGCAGCCGACTACAAACCCGCTCAACTCGCCGTAGCCGTACGTTTAGGTCTCACCGTGCCCGCGACGCTGGTCACCAACGACCCCGACGAGGTACGACGGTTCATCACCGCGCACGGCCAGGTGATCGCCAAGACGCTGCGGGGGACGCCGTACGAGCGAGACGGCATCGGCCTCACGAGCTGGGCCGAGCCGGTCACCGCCGACGAGGTGGACGACAGCGTGGCCGTGGCTCCGCACCTGTTCCAGGCCCGTGTGGACAAGGTGGCGGACCTGCGGGTGCTGGTCGTCGGCCGGCAGTCGTTCGCCGTGCGCATCGACTCCGGCCTGTTGGACTGGCGCAAGGACTACTCCGCCCTGTCGTACAGCGTGATGGACCTGCCGGGTCGACTGGAGAAGGCGCTGTTCGACTACCTCGACCACTTCGGCCTCTCCTCGGGGAGCTTTGCTCTCGCCCTCGACCGCGACGGTGAACCCCACTGGCTGGAGCTGAACCCGAACGGCCAATGGGGGTGGCTGGAAGAGAAGACCGGCCTGCCGATGGCCGCCGCCTTCGCTGACCTACTCGCCCAGGGAGACAACCCCGGATGACGCCCGAAACCGCCCCTGAACGGCGCGCCCTCGCAGACCGGCTCCAGGAGGCCGGAGTCCTCACCCACCCGAAGTGGCGGGCGGCGGTCGAGGCCGTGCCGCGTGAGCTGTTCCTCCAGCCCGGCGTGTTCCTGCCCGCCGACGGCGGGCGCTGGCGGCCCGTGACGGCGCTCGGCACCGACCCCGGGGAATGGCCGGGATCGCCTACCGCGACGAGTCCCTGGTGACGCAGCTGGACGGACACCTCACCGCCGACCAGACCGCCGAACCCGTCCCCGGCGTGCCCACGTCGTCGTCCACCACGCCCGTCACGGTCGTCAGCATGGTCGAAGCCCTGGACGTCGAGGACGGTCACACCGTGCTGGAGATCGGCACCGGCACCGGCTACTCCACCGCCCTGATGTGCCACCGGCTCGGCGAGGACAACGTCACCACGGTCGAGGTGGACCCGGGCGTGGCCACCCGTGCGGACGCCGCCCTGGAGGCCGCCGGATACTCGACATGGACCCTGACCGGTGACGGACTCCTGGGCCACCCCCGCCGCGCCCCCTACGACCGCACCATCGCCACATGCGCGGTACGCCGCATCCCGCACACCTGGGTACGCCAGACCAAACCGGGCGGCATCATCCTCACCACCCTCGCCCCCGGCTCATGGGCGTACGGCAGCGGTCTCGCCAAGGTCACCGTGAACGACGACGGCACGACCGAGGGACTGATCATCGGGGAGTCATCGTTCATGCAGGCCCGCTCCCAGGCCGCCACACCGCTCGCGGGGGACCTGTCGGCGCGCACCGCCTACGCCGACAGCGAGCGCGAGACGAAGGTCTCGCCGACGCTGCTGGAGGAGTGGATGCCCGCCTTCCTCGCCCAACTCGCCGCGCCCGGCGCCCAGCTCGTACGCGCCGCCCGGAGCGATGGCAGCCAGCAGCTCTACGTGTTCGACGCCGACCGTGAATCCTTCGCCGCGTTCATCGAGGACGGCTCCGGCTGGACCGTACGGCAGGGCGGGCCGATGGCACTGTGGGACGCCATCGAACAGGCGCTCATCGCCTGGCAAGACGCCGGATGCCCGGACATCAGCACCGTGCGGCTCCGCGTCACCGCCCGCTCCCACACGTACTGGATCGGTGGCCAGAAAGTCAGCTCCGCGTTGCACTGGGAACACCGCCTTGTCTGAGCTCAGCGAGACAAGGCCGGCCGAGTGTCCGGTCATGTCACGGCCAGGTGGCTGCGGTGGTGCCGTGGGGTCTCGGCCTCGTCGAGCAGGACGAGGGCGAAGTCCGCGTAGGAGATGCGCGCCGCGAGGTCACCGTGTTCGCGGATCTCATATTGGCCGGTGCGCTCCCCCTCATGGTCGAAGTCGCCGACTGGGCTGACATACACCCAGTCCAGCGCGGCGCCTTCGGCCCGAAGCGCCTCGAGTCCGTCGGCGTGGGCCAGGCAGAAGGGCCGGAACTCGGCGGGGAAGCCGGGCATGTCGAGCAGGCGGGTCCCGTCGGGGCCGGGCAGTAGCGTTGCGATCCCGACCGCGACGAGCCGGTCCACCCCGGCCTGCCGCAGGCCCTTGATGAGGGCGTGTGCGGCGCTGGTGAAGAATGCCCTCGCGTCGATTACCGCCGCCACGTTGATCGCGGCGTCATGCCCGGCCGCGAGGGCGGCGACATCCGCCGCGTCGGTGACATCCCCGGCGGCGATCCGTACGCCGCCGTCCGCCAGGCCGCCGTAGCGGGACGGGTCGCGGACCACCGCGGTGACCTGGTGACCACGCCGACGCGCTTCAGCGACGGCCTGCCGGCCGGCCCGGCCACCGGCTCCGAAAATCACGAACCTGCCCATCGTCGGAATACCTCCCGTTGAGTCGATGCTCCGGAAGGTATCCGCAAGGGCAGTTACCTCCTGGATACCGAGACCGGAAGCCGAGACCGGCTAACGACCCCAGCCCACAGGCAGGAGAGAGAGCATGACACGCCGCCAGCCGCTGCCCCCGGACATGTTCGACGAACTGTGTCCGTCCTCGCTGTTGCCATTCCGCTTCGGCGACAAGTGGGCAGCTCTGGTCATTCGCTGTCTGGAAGACGGTCCCCGCCGATTCTCCGAGCTGCGTGTGCCACTGCACCGCGTCACCCCGAAGGTGCTCACACAGTCACTACGTGGCCTGGAGCGGAACGGGCTCGTCTCACGCACGGTGCACACCGACCCGAAACTCGGGGTGGAGTACGCGCTGACGCAGCTGGGTCGCAGCATGTTGGAGCCGCTGTATTTCGCATGCGCGTGGGCAGCGGAGCACTGGGACGAGCTGCTTGACGCACGGGACAGGTCCTAGCGGCCGTGCGCCCGAGCCCGAACGCGACGAGGGCCCCGCGGTCTGCTGACCGCGGGGCCCTCGTCGTACATGGGATGAGTGGAGATGGCGGGAATCGAACCCGCGTCCAACGGTGTGGAACCAGGACTTCTCCGAGCGCAGTCCGCTGTGATTTTCTCGGCCCCGGAGATCACGCGGACAAGTCTCCGACGGGCTCAGTCACTGTTTGATTTCCCACCAGGCCCCGTGACCGGGTCTAGTGGTTTAGTCCCCTAGCTGATGCCAGGATCCGGGTCGGGAACAGCCCCGGGCTGACACTTCGCAAGTCGCTACTTAGGCAGCGAGGGCGAAGGAATCGCGCTTGGTGTTGGCGATTATAGGTTTCGGCATATGGTTTACGAGATCATTGCCGCTTCCTCGGCTCGCTTCCCCTGCTTCGACAGCCGCTGTCGAAACCGATCATCCCCATGTGGTGTTATCAAGGTGGTGCCGCACCCCTCTGCGGGGGTGCAGCCCTTATCGTACGTGAACAACGCACGATAGTGCCAGCGTATTCCCGCCGGTCAGGCCAGCGCGACGGTACGGCCCACCCAGTCAGGCCCCAGTCAGGCCCGCTGCCGCCGCCGCGCCGCGGAGATCGCCCGCTCGGACTCGCGGCGGTCCTGCTTCTCGCGCAGGGTCTGCCGCTTGTCGTACTCCTTCTTGCCCTTGGCGAGGGCGACCTCGACCTTGGCCCGGCCGTCCTTGAAGTACAGCGCCAGCGGGACCAGGGTGTGGCCGGTCTCCTGGGTCTTGACGACCAGCTTGTCGATCTCCGCGCGGTGGAGCAACATCTTCCGCTTGCGCCGGGCGGAGTGGTTGGTCCACGTCCCCTGGCTGTACTCCGGAATGTGCACGTTGTGCAGCCACGCCTCGCCGCCGTCGAGCTGTGCGAAGCCGTCCACCAGCGAGGCCCGACCCTGCCGCAGCGACTTGACCTCGGTACCGGTCAGCACCAGACCGGCCTCGTAGGTGTCGAGGATGTGGTAGTCGTGCCGCGCCTTCTTGTTCTGCGCGATCAGCTTGCGCCCCGTCTCTTTTGCCATAGCGCTGTCATTCTCGCACTATGACCCGCCCCCGAGGCCACTCAATACTGTCCGCGCGCGCGTTTCGGCGCTCTTCTCGTCGTCGCCGCGTACGGACAGGTCGGGGGTGATCCCCTTGCCGTCGACGCCGCGCCCGGTGGGGGTGCGGTAGTGGCCGACGGTGAGCTCGGCGACCGAGCCGTCGGGGAGCTCGCTGGGCATCTGGACGGAGCCCTTGCCGAAGGTGCGGGAGCCGACGACCACGGCGCGGCGGCGGTCCTGGAGGGCGCCGGTGAGCATTTCGGCGGCGCTCATGGTGCCGCCGTCGACGAGGACGACGAGCGGGGAGTCGGTGTCACCGCCGCGCCGGGCCTCAAGCACCCGCTGCTCCCCCCGTACGTCGTACGTGGCGACCAGCCCGCCGTCGAGGAAGGTGGAGGCGGTGGTGACGGCCTCGGAGACCAGGCCGCCGGAGTTGCCGCGCAGATCGAGCAGGATGCCCTGGCCCTCGGGGATGGCCCGCACCGCGCGGCGGACCTGGTCGCCCGAGCCCCGGGTGAATGCCTCGATCTTGATCCGGACGGCGGCGGGGTGCTGATCGGTGAGGCGGTCGACGGTGACCGGCTCGGTGGCCAGCCGCGCCCGCCGCAGGGTCTGCCGCCAGCTGTGGTCGCCGCGCTGCAGGCCGACCTCGACCTGGCTGCCCACGGCCTCGCCCGCGCCGCCGCGCAGCCAGGACACCACCTGGGTGACGGGGCGGCCGGTCGTCGTCCGGCCGTCGACGGTGCGCAGCCGGTCACCGGCGCGGATGCCGGCCTTCGCGGCGGGGCTGCCGGGCTGGACGCGGTCCACCGCGATCCGGCCGCCGGTGCTCAGGCGGGCGGAGATCCCCACGCCCACGTACTCGCCGTCGAGATTGCGGCGGAAGCCCTCGTACTCGCGGGCGCTGTACACCGCGCCCCATCGGTCACCGCTGCGGCTGACCACTTCGCGGGCGGCCTTGGAGCCGGACTTGCCGTCCTCCTCGGCCTGTGCGGCGGCCGCTTTGACCTCGTCGCTCTCGACGGTGCTCGATACCGAACGGGACGCTATCCGGGCATCGGCCGGGTCCCGGCCGTCCTCGGCCTCGGCGCCCCAGGAGCCGACGGCGGCTCCCGTGGCCAGCACGCTCACGAAGACCACCGTCAGGGCGGCCCCACGGCGAATGCGGCGGGGCGGGACGAACAAACACGGGCCCGACATGCCGGTGAGTGTAGGGCAACACAGGGCGCCGTACCGGTGGTTGTGAGGTACGGCGCCCTGGACGAATGTCACACCTTGAGGTACTTGCGGAGCGCGAAGAACGCCGCGAAGGCGGGCATCAGCAGCCCGATCGCCAGCACCAGCGGCAGCTTGGACAGCACCGCGTCCCAGCCGATGAAGTTGATCACGTCGATCCGGTCCACCAGCCAGTTGTTGACCAGGAAGTACTGTCCGCTCACGAGCAGCACACAGGCGAAGCCCGCGCCCAGCAGACCCGCGATGGCGGCCTCCATGATGAACGGAATCTGGATATAGAAGCTGGACGCGCCGACCAGCCGCATGATCCCGGTCTCCCGGCGGCGGGAGAACGCCGACACCCGCACCGTGTTGACGATCAGCATCAGCGCGACGACCAGCATGAGCGACATCACCCCCCACGCCGCGTATTTCATGCCGTTGAGGAGGTTGAAGAGGTCGTCGACCAGCTTCTGCTGGTCCTGGACCTCCTGCACCCCGGGGCGGCCGGCGAAGGCGGTGGTGATCACCTTGTACTTCTCGGGGTCCTTGAGCTTGACCCGGAAGGACTCCTGCATCTGGTCCGGGGTCAGCGAGTTGGCCAGCGGCGAGTCGCCGAACTGCTCCTTGTAGTGCTTGTACGCCTCCTCCGAGGTCTCGAACTCGACGCTCTCCACGATGCTCATCTGCTTGAGCTCGGAGCGGATCTCGTTCCTCTGCGCGTCGGTGACGGCGCCCTTGGAGCAGTTGGGCGAGGTCTCCTTGTCCTGCTTGTTGCACAGGAAGACGGAGACGTTGACCTTGTCGTACCAGTAACCCTTCATCGTGCTCACCTGCTCGCTCATGAGCAGGGACCCGCCGAACAGGGCGAGCGAAAGGGCGACGGAGACGATCACCGCGAAGGTCATGGTCAGATTGCGGCGGAGACCGACGCCGATCTCCGACAGGACGAACTGGGCGCGCATGGCGTCCTTTCAGTGCTGGTAGCCGTAAACGCCGCGGGACTGGTCGCGTACGAGACGGCCCTTTTCAAGTTCGATCACGCGCTTGCGCATCTGGTCGACGATCTGCTGGTCGTGAGTGGCCATCACGACCGTGGTCCCGGTCCGGTTGATCCGGTCCAGCAGCTTCATGATGCCGACGGAGGTCTGCGGGTCCAGGTTTCCGGTCGGCTCGTCGGCGATCAGCAGCAGCGGCCGGTTGACGAACGCGCGGGCGATGGCGACGCGCTGCTGCTCACCACCGGAGAGCTCGCCGGGCATACGGTCTTCTTTTCCGCCCAGTCCCACCAGGTCGAGCACTTCGGGGACGGTCTTGCGGATCGCGCCGCGCGGCTTGCCGATCACCTCCAGCGCGAAGGCCACATTCTCCCCGACCGTCTTGTTGGGGAGCAGCCGGAAGTCCTGGAAAACCGTGCCCAGCTGGCGGCGCATCTGCGGCACCTTCCAGTTGGACAGCCGCGCCAGGTCCTTGCCCAGCACATGGACCGCGCCATGGCTGGCGCGCTCCTCGCGCAGCAACAGACGGAGAAAGGTGGATTTGCCCGACCCCGAGGAGCCCACCAAAAAGACGAACTCCCCCTTCTCGATCTCGAGCGAAACATCCCGGAGTGCGGGACGGTTCTGCTTGGGGTAGGTCTTGGATACGTTGTCGAATCGGATCACTGAAGCACCACGGTCGACCTGGGTAGGGGTACGGGTGGCCGCGAGGGCTCCCGTCGGTGTGCGTGACCATACGCGAACCGCGCGCGACCTCGCAGTCGCCGTTCGGGGTTGGTGCGCTTATTCACGGCACTATTGGGGGCAAACGGTTGACAACCTGCCCCGCCGAGCTGTCCGAAACAGCCACGGAACCGGTACGGATGCGGTACGGAATCGTGCGGGGCGCGCCGAACCGGGCGGAAGCTGGCACAGTGGAAGGGGAACCAACACATTTCCCAGAGCGTTGGCCCCGTGTCTACTGCGGCATCGCCGCGCGGGAGGAGAAGAGCGCATGACGTATGACAGGCTTGTCTGCGCCAACTGCGCGAGCCCCGTCAGCGAGGGCCGGTGCCCGGTCTGCCGGGCCAGCAGGGAGCGTCTGCAGCAGGCCGGCGGCTTCGGCGGGCTGACGCCGACCGCCCTGATAGCGCTGCTGGTGGCGCTGATCGCGGTGGCCCTGCTCGCTCACCAGGTCGCCACGGTGTAACGGACCGTAGCGGCTCATAGCGACCCATGGCGCTATGTCGAGCGGCGCCGTACGCACGGTGACGGTCGACTCGCGATCCACGCGATGTGTTTCATTTCTCACAAGCACAGCACAAGCACGCACGAACACGCACGAGGGGCCCGGAGTGACGCCGCACTCCGGGCCCCTTCGCGTCGCTGCGCCGCACCCGGTCCGGCCGGGTGCGTGATCAGGCCGCGGTGTTGCGGTTGACCAGACGCGGCATGAGGCGGAAGCCAATGCCGCCCGCGATCATCGTCGCGGCGCCGACCAGCAGGAAGGTCGTCTCGGAGGCACCGGTCTCGGCCAGCTCCTCCTTCGGCTTGGCCAGCTCTTCCTTGGGCTTGCTCTGCTCGACCGGCTTGGTGCCGGCGCTGTCGGTGTCGGTGTTGTCCTGGCACTCGGTGCCGTCGAGCTCCACCGTGCAGGTGTTGGAGTCGTCGCTGCCGCCGCCACCGCCGGTGCCGGGCGACTTGGTCGGCTCGGCGGTCGGCTTGCCGGTGGGCTTGCCCGTCGGCTTGCCGGTCGGCGGCTTGGTCGGGTCGTCCGTCGGCGGGTTGGTCGTCGGCGGGTTCGTGGTCGGGTCGTCCGTCGGCGGGTTCGTCGTCGGCGGGTTGGTCGTCGGGTCGTCCGTCGGCGGGTTCGTCGTGGGCCCGGTCGGGATCGTCGTCGGGTCGTCGGTCGGGTCGTCGACACCGACGCCGACGGCCACGCCCTTGTCGTCCGCCTTGACCGAGGCCTCCACGCCGCCGATGCCGACGTCGATACCCACGGCCGATGCGGCACCCGCCGCCGTCAGCGAGGCGCCGGCGGCGATCACGGCGCTCGCCGCGATCCGTGCGACGCGCAGCCGCGTCTTCTTCGTCATCTGCCTGCTACCCCCAGTAGCTGTACTCGTCAATGGAGCAGCTATGCACGAGGCAACGGTCTGCGGGGAGTTCTGATCCGCGGGACCGGCCACACAAGGCGGCCCGCGAGCCCCCGTTCACACGCGCCCCAGTCATACGCATGCCGCGCGTCAGCTTTCCCATTTTTCATATGACCGTCAAGGTCATTGCGCACGACATGTCCGCTATGGCGGTGGTTGGCGGATGCATGGGTACAGGACTGTGACCAACTGGCCGTCAAGTCATGGGCAGGCGGCCGTCGGGCCGCGGGCAGGGCCTTGCCTTACTTCTGCTGCTCCCGCTGCTTGCGCCAGCGGATTCCCGCCTCCAAGAAGCCGTCCAACTCGCCGTCGAGCACCGACTGCGGGTTGCCGACCTCGAACTCCGTCCGCAGGTCCTTGACCATCTGGTACGGGTGCAGGACGTACGAACGCATCTGGTTGCCCCAGGAATTGCCGCCGTCGCCCTTGAGCGCGTCCATCTTGGCCTGCTCCTCCTGGCGGCGCCGCTCGAGCAGCTTGGCCTGGAGGACGTTCATCGCGGTCGCCTTGTTCTGGATCTGCGAGCGCTCGTTCTGGCAGGAGACCACGATGCCGGTCGGGATGTGGGTCAAGCGCACCGCGGAGTCCGTGGTGTTGACGCCCTGGCCGCCGGGGCCCGAGGAGCGGTAGACGTCGACGCGCAGCTCGGACTCGTCGATCTCGATGTGGTCGGTCTGCTCGACCACGGGCAGCACCTCGACGCCCGCGAAGGACGTCTGGCGGCGACCCTGGTTGTCGAACGGCGAGATACGCACCAGGCGGTGGGTGCCCTGCTCGACGGAGAGGGTGCCGTAGGCGTACGGGACCTGGACGGCGAAGGTGGTCGACTTGATGCCGGCCTCTTCTGCGTACGAGGTCTCGTAAACCTCGGTCTTGTAGCCATGGCGCTCGGCCCAGCGCAGATACATCCGCTGCAGCTGCTCGGCGAAGTCGGCGGCGTCCACGCCACCCGCCTCGGCCCGGATGTTGACGAGCGCCTCACGGGCGTCGTACTCGCCGGACAGGAGGGTGCGCACCTCCATCTCGTCGACCGCCTTGCGCACCGAGTCCAGCTCGGCGACCGCCTCGGCGCGGGCGTCGGCGTCGTCCTCGGCGTCGGCGAGCTCGAAGAGCACTTCGAGATCGTCGATGCGGCCGCGGAGCTCCTCCGCCTTGCGCAGCTGGCCCTGCAGATAGGACAGCCGGCTGGTGATCTTCTGCGCGTTCTCCGGGTCGTCCCAGAGGGAGGGGGCCGCCGCCTGCTCCTCGAGCACGGCGATGTCGGCCCTCATCTTGTCGAGGTCCAGGACGGCCTCGATCGACCCCATGGTCGAGGAGAGGGACTTCAGCTCTTCGGATACATCGACGACTGCCACGGCACCAGCGTAACCGGCCGGACGGGCGACCGGGCGCACGGGCGGCCGGCCGCCCGGCCGGGCGCGCGGCCGGGGGCCCACACCCCCGGCCGGGGGCCGTACCTCCGGCCGGGGGCCGTACCTCCGGCCGGGGTCACGGGCAGGCGGGCCGGGCGAGTGAGCCGAAGGGGCGCGGTCGCCCGCGCCGGAGGCGCTGATGTCACTGTGAAAGGGAGAGCGCGCGGAGGCCCTGAGGCTGCAATCGATATGCGGCTCCGCCGCGTGGAGGGCCGAGCACGGTCGACCGTCGACAGGGGCTGTAGCGCCCCCCGGGGGCACCTCCCAGCGGTAGCTGGGGGAGAACCGAGCCCTCAAAAAAAGGGGGCCGCTCAGCGATCGCTGGGGTCTGCTGGGGCCGAGTGTTCGCCGCCCGTGGGGGGCTCGCCGTCGTCGTCGCCGCCCGATGCGAGCCAGCCGCCGATCCCCACCGCGGCCAGCAGCGCGCCCGCGACCACCGCGAGCCTGACCCGGCGGCGGCGCACCGCCTCCGAGACCGGGCGGTTACGGGCCGAGCCCGCGCGGCGCTGGCCGCTGACCCGGGGGGCGCGGGCGGTGCCGTGCGGGCCGCCGGCGAGCTCGTCCGCGCTGGGCACCCGCATGCTGGTGTGCGTCTCCCGGCTGGAGTCGGGCACCGCCCCGGGCACCAGCGGCACCGCGCCGCGGCGCCGCGGCGGCTCCTCGGCGGCGGGGGCGCCGCGGTGCGGCGTCGGCGCCTCGTCGTACCGGCCCTCCGCCTCGGCCCCGGGCTCGTCGGGCTCGTCGATGTCCAGCGGCGGGTAGCCGGTCAGCGACGGCAGCAGCTCGCGCAGCCGGGCCGCCAGCTCGGAGGCGCGCAGCCGGGAGGCGGGCGCCTTGGCGAGGCACTGGAGCAGCAGCTGCCACAGCTCGTCGGGGATGCCGGGCAGCGGCGCCACGGTCTCCGTCACATGGCGGCGCAGGATCGCGCCGGGGTGGCCGCCGCCGAAGGGGGTGAAGCCCGCCAGGAGCTCGTACAGGACGGTGGCGAGGGCGTATACGTCCACGCTGGCCCGCGGCGGCAGCCCCTCGACGATCTCGGGGGCGAGATAGTCCGGGGTGCCGATGACGCTGCGCGGGTTCTGGACCCGGCCCTGGGCGGTGCCCTGCGGGCGCACCCGGCGCGGCGCGTCGACGAGCCGGGCCACACCGAAGTCGGTGAGCAGGGCCGGGTGGGAGCCGCCGGGGCCGAGCGGGCCCTGCATGTCCAGCAGGACGTTCTCCGGCTTGACGTCGCGGTGCACGATCCCGGCCGCGTGGGCCGCGGCCAGGGCGTCGGCGATGTCCGCGGCGATGGCGACCGCCGCCTCGGGGGCCAGCCGCCGCTCGCGGTCGAGCCGGGTGCGCAGATCGGTGCCGCGCACCAGGTCCATGACCAGGGCCAGGTCGTTTCCGTCGACGACGAGGTCGCGTACGCCCACCACCCGGGGGTGGTCCAGGCTCAGCAGCGCGGTGCGCTCCTGTACGAAGCGGCCGACGAGCTCCTGGTCGGAGGAGAGCTCCTCGTGCAGGAGCTTGATGGCGACCGGGCCCTCGGGACCCTCGCCCAGCCACACCGTGCCGGCACTGCCGCGGCCCAGGACCTGGTTGGCGGTGTACCGGCTGCCGATCTTCCGTGACAAGACTGCTCCGACTCCTCCGACAGGGGCACGTTGGCGACAAAGCTACGCGGCTACCGGCAGGTTGGGGGTCTCGGACAGCGCCAACTGTCCGCTTCTGCGCGGAAAACACCCTTCAGATGTCGACAAATCCCCTTAGCGGCGGGGCCCTTGGCCGCGGGCCCCGCGCCGTACACGGGGCTGGGTCAGCTGGGCCCGCCGAGCTTGGAGATCCAGTCCTTCACCTCGGTGATCCAGTCGGTGACCGCGTCCCAGTAGCTCTTGCCCTCGGCGACCCAGTCCTTGAGCGGGGTCAGCTCCCAGATCAGCCAGGAACCCACGATCAGGATCACGATCACGAACAGACAGCCCTTGAGGCACCCCATACCGGGGATCTTCATCGGGCTGGAGCTGCGCTGCCGGGGCTGGCGCGGCTCGGGCTGCTGCGGCTGCGGGGGCGGCGGCGCGTAGCGCTGGGGCTGCGGCTGCTGGGGGTGGTGCGGCGCCGGGGCGTAGTTCTGGGGCTGCTGCTGGGCGTACGGGGGCGGCTGCTGGCGCCTCTGCTGCCTGCGCGGCGGCTGCTGGGGCTGCTGCGGCTGGTACTGCTGGGGCTGCTGGTACTGCGGCGGCTGCTGCGGGGCGGGGCGGCGCTGGGGGCGGCGGCGCAGCGGGTCCTGGCTCGGGTCGAGGTACTGGACCTGCGTCTGCTCGTTTCGGTCGCGGGCCGCGCGCAGCTGGTTCTGCCAGGGGTGCGGATCGTCCGGACCCTGGCCGGGCGGCACGGGCGGCATCGCGCGGGTCGGGTCGGCGCCGGAGGCCGGGCCGGAGCCGGCGGGCAGCACCTGCGTGGGGTCGGCGTTCGCACCGCCGCCGGGGCCGCCGGTCTGGGGCAGCACGCTGGTGGCCGCGGCGGGGTCGAAGGCGCCCGACGCGTTGGACGGGAGCACCTGGGTCGGGTCGGCGGCGCCCCCGGGGTCGGCGTCCGGCACCGGGGCGGGCGCCGGGTCCGGGGCGAGCAGCGCGCCGACGCCGAGCGCGGCCTCGGCCTGCGCGGGCGTGGCGTGCACCCCGACGCCCGCGGCGACCACGCGCAGCCCGCGGGCCAGGCTCTCGGCGCTGGGCCGGTCCTCCGGGCTCTTGCGCAGACAGCGCTCTATGACCGTCCACAGGGGCTCGGGCACGGTGGTGGGGCGGCGCGGCTCCTCGCTCAGATGCCGGTGCAGCACCTCGAGCGCCGTGTTGCCCGCGAACGGCGGACGGCCGGTGACCAGCTCGTACAGCATGATCCCGGCGCCGTAGATGTCCACCGCGGAGGTCTGCGGGCGGCCCTCGGCGGACTCCGGCGCCACATAGGCGGGCGTGCCGACGAACTCATGGGTGCGGGTGAGGCCCGGCGAGTCCGCGAGGCGCGCGATGCCGAAGTCGGTCAGCATCGGGTGCATCTCCTCGCCCTCGCCCGTGCCGGCCAGCAGCACGTTGGCGGGTTTGAGGTCGCGGTGCACGACGCCGTCCGCGTGGCTCGCGGCGAGCGCGTCGGCGATCTGGGCCATCAGCAGGGCGGCGGCCACGGGGGTGAACGGGCCGTTGCTACGCAGGTAGTTGTGCAGGTCCGGACCGTCGATCAGGTCCATGACCAGGGCGAGCAGATCGCCCTCGACGACCAGGTCGCGGGTGCGGACGATGTTGGGGTGGGTGAGCCGCAGCAGCACGGAACGCTCGCGCAGGAAGCGCATCACGATCTCCGCGTCGTTTGCCAGCTCCTCCTTGAGGACCTTGATCGCGACGGTCTCGCCGGGCTGCCCGGCCACGGCGGCCTCGGAGCCCGCCGCCTCCCGCTGGCGGGCTCGCCAGACGGTGCCCGTGGCTCCGCGTCCGAGCGGCTCCTCGAGCAGGTACTTGCTGCCTACCGGCCGCACGTCATGCGCTCCCTGGTCGTGGTCCATGTTGTCTGCGTTGTCTGCGTTGACTGCGTCCTGCCGACGGCTGGTTGTTCATGTCGCCGACATCGCCTGCGTCGGCCCCACTGTAGTGGGGCCGTACGACATGCCGTACTGATCTCCGTACGAGCCGCGGATGAGCCGCGCAGAGCACGGCTTGCGGGGAAGACGCACGATCCGGACAGATGGTTGCCAACGTCGGGCGGATCCGTGGCATTCGACGCCATCCGATGCCACAAAGGACAACCGGCAGACAGCCACCCCAGTCACAATCAACCACTTTCGGCCAGTCAGCCAACCAATCAAGATCATGAAGCGACGGTCGGCGGGCGGAATGTCAGTGGCAGGTGCGAGGATGCAGGCAGCATGGATGCGGTGGGGAGCCGGGGGGGACCCGCGCGCCGTGCCCGTACGTGCGTGCCCGTGCGCCCGTACGGAGCTTGTACGTGCCGACGCGCCTGGGGGCGGTGGGGGGAAACGGCGCCCCTGCCCGGCCCCCCGGACAGAAGGGACCGTTGACGGCTATGCAGATTCGGCTGACCGTCCTCGGGCCGCGCAGCGCCCACCCGAGCCGTCCGGGCCAGGCCGCGCCCGGCCACGCTCACACCGGACCCTGCACCGTGGATGTGCTGGTGACCGCCCCGGCCGGCACCGCCCTCGCTTCGGTGGCCAGCGGGCTGGCCGCCGCCCTCGCCGCCTCCGGCTGCGACGCGGGCGGCAGCGGCGGCGCCGTGCTGTACGCGGGGGCCGAGCGGCTTGACGCGCAGCGCTGCGCGGTCGGCGAGCCGCCTCTGGTGGACGGCGCGGTCCTCGCGCTGAACGGCCCGGCGGACCCCGACCGCTATCCCGGTTACCCGGGGTACCCGGGCCTGCCCGAGGCCGCGGCGCCGGACGCGGCCGTCCGGCTCGACGTGGTGGCGGGGCCCGACGCGGGCGGCGTCCATCTGCTGCACGGCGGCCAGGTCCGCATCGGCCGCTCCGCCGACGCGGACGTCCCCCTCGACGACCCCGATGTGTCCCGGCTGCACTGCGCGGTGACCGTGGCCGACGACGGCCGGGTCACCATCACCGACCTCGGCTCGACGAACGGCACGGCGGTCGACGGCGCACCCGTCGGCCCCCACGCCGTCCCGCTGCCTCCGGGCGCCCTGCTGCGCATCGGCGAATCCGCCCTGCGGCTGCACACCCCGTCCCCCTCCCCCGCCCCGCCCGAGCGCCTTCCGGCCCACCCGGACGGCGAGGGCCACCTACGGGTCGTCCCGGGGGCGCACCCGGGCGCGGCCCCCGAAGCCCCGTCCCATGCCCCCGCGGCCACCACGACGGGCCAGGGCGACTGGCTCCCCGCCGAGCGGGGCTCCTCCGGGCACGGCGGGATGTCCGGCCACCCCACGACGGCCGGGGACGCGTTCGAGCCATACGCGGCCCAGGACGGCCGCGACCGCGCCGGGCGCCCCGTGCCGGGCGCGGGCCCGGCCGGGCAGCGCGGCGGCGAGCGGGCCCCGGCGGGGCCCGGCCGCATGACGGGCCACCCCGCGCCCGGCGGCAACCCGCCCGGCCGACCCGGCGGCGGCCCGGCCGCGCCCGGGGGCCGCGGTACGGCGCCGGCGCAAGGCGAGCCGTACGCCGGTGCCAACCCGGGTGGGGCCCGAAGCCAAGGACACGGCTCGGCCGCGCGCAGCGACGGCGGGTGGCAGCCTGCCGACGACCGCGCCCTGCCGGGGACGGACGAGAGCCCGACGCACTTCGGCGCCGCCGGAATGAGCCAGGGGCCGTGGGCCGCCACCGGCGGGGGCGCGGCCTGGGCGGAGTCCGCTCCGGGACACGACCGGGCCGACGGCGCGGCGTCGCGACCGGGCGCGGGGGCGCCCGGCGGCGCGGCCCGTTCGCACACGGCACCGCACCATCCACCAGCAGACGGCGGCGCCCAAGTCCCCCGGCAGGCCGGGGCACCAGGCGGGGCGTCGGCCACGGGCGGCGCAGCCCAGGACGACCGGGGCGCCGGAGCGCGTGGCGGCCGGCCGGGCGCGTATGACATCGCTGACGTCGCCGGGGCGCAGGTGCGGCGGCGCGGCGGCATAGGGGCCTGGGCGCGGCGGCTCGCCTCCGGGCTCGGCGCGGGCGAGCGGGACGAGGCGTGCGGCGACGGGCCGGGCGGAGGCGCCGTGGGGCAGGCGGCCGCCGAGGCCGCCGCGCTGCACCGGCGGTGGCCGGACCCCGCCGCCGTACTGATGACGGCGCTCGGTCCGGGCCCGCGCCTGTGGGAGCGCGGCCCGGGGCACCCGGACGCGCTGAGCGTGCGGCTGGGGTCGGCCGACCGGCCCGCCGCGGGCGGCGGGCTGCTGCCCGCCGCACCCGTGACCGTCGATCTGCGGGAGGCCGGTTCGCTGGGCCTGGCGGGCCCGCGCGCCCGGCTGGCCGGGCTCGCCCGCTCCGTCGTGGCGCAGCTGGCGGCCCTCCACTCGCCCACCGAGCTGGAGATCATCCTGGTCAGCACGGACAGCCGGCGCCCCATCGGCGAACGGCTCGCGCAGTGGTCCTGGCTCGGCTGGCTGCCCCACCTCCAGCCGCTGCGCGGGCAGGACTGCCGACTGCTGCTGGCGTACGACCCGGAGCAGGCCACGGCCCGTACGAACGAGCTGGTGCGGAGGCTGGAGGACGGGCGGCCGGGCCCGGGCTGGGCGACCGCGTCCCCGGCGGCCGTGGCCGCCGCCGCGGCCCGCCACTCCGGCCCGCGCACCGTGGTCGTCGTGGACGGCGACCCCGGCCCCGCGGCACTGCGCGAAACGCTCGCGGCGCTGGCGCTGGGCGGCCCGGCGGCCGGAATTCATCTCCTGTCCCTGGTGGAGGCGCCCGCCACGTCCCCCGCGTCTCCGCTGTCGGCGAGCTATGGGGCCGCCCGTGCCGCGTCTCCGGTGTTCGCCGCCTGCGGGATGGCGGCGCTGCTCAGCGGCGATGTGGCGACGGGGCTGCAGATCGTGCGCCGCGGCGGCCACGACGCGGCGGCGGGCGCGGCCGCGACCGTGGACGCGGTGTCGGTGGCCTGGGCCGAGCGGTTCGCACGGGCCCTGGCGCCCCTGCGCCCGGCCGACTCCGCCCTGGAGGGCGGCGCCCCCGGCTCCGGCCGCCCGGCGGCTGCCCCACTGCCGCGCGCGTCGCGGCTGCTGGACGAGCTGGGTCTGGCGCGGGCCACCCCCGCCTCGCTACTGGCCCGCTGGGCGGCCGCCGCGGACGAGGTCCCGGCCGGCGGCCGGGCCCTGGCCGTGCTGGGCGCGGGCCCGCGCGGCCCGCTCGCCGTCGACCTGGTGGCCGACGGCCCGCATCTGCTGATCGGCGGCGGCCCCGGCACCGGCAAAACAGAGCTGCTGCGTTCCATTGCCGCCTCCCTCGCGGCCGCCGAGCGCCCGGACCGGCTCGGCCTCGTGCTCGTCGACGGCGGCGGCGCGGAGCGCGGCGAGGGACTGCGGGTGTGTACGGACCTGCCGCAGGTCTCGACGTATCTGGCGGCCTCCGACCCGGTACGGATGCGGGAGTTCGCCCAGGCGCTGAGCTCGGAGCTCAAGCACCGCGCCGAACTGCTGGGCGACCGGGACTTCACCACCTGGCACGCCCAGCGCTCCAGCGCGCCCGCCGCCCACGCGACGGGCGGCTCCGGCGCCGCCCCGGCGCGGGGTACCGGCGGCGTCAGCGGGCACCTGACCGGGGGTGCGCGCTCCGGCGGCGCCGACAGCACCACGGCTCGCCATCTCGACGACCCAGCCCGTGGCACGGGCGGGTACCCGGGCGGCACCGCCGGTGGCGTCCCGGCCGGGGCCATGGGCGCGGGCGGCGACGGCGGGGCGCGGGTGGTCGCGCCGCGGCGGGCCGGTGACCTCGACTCCGCCTCCAGCGGCACCTTGCGGCTGCGCACCCAGCCCGGCGGCGAGCACACGGAGGAAGCGGCGGCAGGGGCCCCGCTGCCCCGGCTCGTCGTCCTCGTCGACGACTTCGACGCGCTGGTCGCTCCCTCCCTGGGCAGCACCGGTCGGCCGGCGGCCGGGTCCGTCGTCCGGGCGCTGGAGGCCGTCGCCCGCGACGGTGCGCGCCTCGGGGTGCATCTGGTCGCGGCGTCCGGCCGCCCGGACCGTACGGCGGACACGGCGGCGGCCGAGCGCGCCGGGCTGTGGATCACGCTGGAGGCCCGCCCCCTGTCCGCCACGGCCTCCGGAGCGCCCACCGGCTCCGCCGGCTCACCCACCGGCTCCGGGGCGGCGGAAGCGGCCATCGGCCGCGGGCAGCTGTACCGGCGGCGCGACGGCATGTCCAACCCCTCCACGCCGTTCCAGGCGGGCCGGGTGACCGGGCGCATACCGCGTACGGCGACGCAGCGTCCCACCGTCGTGGCGGTCGACTGGGAGCGTACGGGCGACCCGCCCACCCGGCGCCCGGTACGGGAGCTGGGCAACGGGCCGACGGACCTGGCCCTGCTCGCCAGCGCGCTGCAGCGCGCGGCGCAGTCGGCTGGCGCGCCGACCGCGCCCGCTCTGATCTGACCGCTACCGTCCAAGTCTCACCGCAACCACAACCCGCGACCGCGAACAGCGACCACAAACCGCAGCCGCAAACCGCGACCACAACCCGCGACCACGGCCTCAACCGCTCAAGCGCGGCGACCAGAACGCCCCTCCCCCATCCGACCCGTCCGACTTTCGGAATCGATCGTCCGATCCTCCTGTCTGACCGCCCTGCCCCGTTCCTTCCTGACTGTTCATCACGGCCCGGTCACAATCGGAGAGTTACCGCAGAAAACGGTATTGCGACGGACCGTGACCGGGCGTAGGACTGTCGGCACGGGATACGGCCGCGACGGGGGACGGCCGATTTGGGAGGAAAACGGGGATGCTCACACCGCTTCGCAGGAAGCGCCAGCAGCGCCGGCCGGGCCAGACTCGCCAGCAGCGCACGAGGCGTTCGGCGCGAGCCGCGCTCGCCCTCTGTTCGGCGGGGGCGCTGATGCTCACCGCCGCGGGCTGCGGCACCGATGACGGGGAGGCCGACAGCGGCAGCCCACCGCCCGTGACCGTCAAGCTGCCCAACCTCAAGGGCAAGCATCTTGAGGTCACGGCCGTATGGACGGGCACCGAACAGAAGAACTTCACCAAGGTGCTGAAGGAGTTCGAGAAGCGCACCGGCGCCAAGGTGTCGTTCGTGCCCAGCGGCGACGACATGGCGGGCTTCGTCGGCTCGAAGATGGCGGGCGGTCAGCCGCCCGATGTCGCGCTGGTCGGGCAGGTCGGCGTGTTGCGCAAGTTCGCGCAGAAGGGCTGGGCCAAGCCGGTCAACGCCGCCACCAAGGCGCAGCTGTCCAAGAACTTCTCGAAGGGCTGGCAGGAGCTCGGCGCGTACAAGGGCAAGCAGTACGGCGTGTATTTCAAGGTCAGCAACAAGTCGCTGATCTGGTACAACACCTCCGCGTTCGAGTACGCGGGGGCCAGGGAGGCGAAGACCTGGAAGGACTTTCTCGCCCAGGCGCAGCTGATCTCCGACTCCGGCACCGACCCGGTTTCGGTCGGCGGTGCGGACGGCTGGACGCTCACCGACTGGTTCGAGAACGTCTATCTCTCCCAGGCGGGGCCGGAGAAGTACGATCAGCTGGCCCAGCACAAGATCAAGTGGACCGATCCCTCGGTGACGCGGGCGCTCAAGACGCTGGCCGAGCTGTGGGGCGCCAAGGGGCTGCTCGCGGGGGGCAGGTCCGGCGCGCTGCAGACGGCGTTCCCGGATTCGGTCGTCAAGGCTTTCGCCGACGCCGCCCAGCCGGACGCCGCGATGGTCTTCGAGGGGGACTTCGCCGCGGCCAATGTCTCCGACGCGGGGGCCAAGCTGGGCTCGGAGGCGAAGGTCTTCCCGTTCCCGAAGGTGGGTGCGACCGCCCCGGTGGTCACCGGCGGCGATGTGGCCGTGGCGCTCAAGGACAGCGAGGCCTCGCAGGCGCTGCTGACCTTCCTGGCCTCGCCCGACGCCGCCCACATCTGGGCCCAGGCGGGCGGCTTCATCTCGGCGAACAAGAAGCTCAGCCTGAGCGTCTACCCCAATGAACCGCTGCGCAAGATCGCCAAAGCGGTGATAGACGCGGGCGACAACTTCCGCTTCGACATGTCCGACCAGGCCCCGGCCTCGTTCGGCGGCAAGCCGGCCCAGGGCGAGTGGAAAGCGCTCCAGGACTTCCTGAAGAACCCCAAGGATGTCGAGGGCATCCAGCGCCAGCTGGAGCGCGATGCCGCCAAGGCGTACGGGAACTGACGACGCGACCGGGAGATCCACATCATGTCGACCGCGACAGCGGGCGGCGCGGCAGCACCTGGCCGCGTAGCGCCTGCGCAGGACAAGAACAAGAAGAGGAAAAGCATTACGGGCACCCGGCTGTGGGTGGCGGGGATCTTCCTGCTGCCCGCGCTGGTGCTGCTCGGCGCGCTCGTCGTCTACCCGATCGGCTACTCCGTCTACCGCAGTCTCTTCGACGCGTCGGGCGACGGCTTTGTCGGTCTTGACAACTACCGCGAGATGTTCAGCGACGACGCGACGATGACGGCGATCAAGAACAACATCGTCTGGGTCATCGTCGCCCCGTCCGTGGCCACCGCACTCGGCCTGATCTTCGCCGTGCTCACCGAGCGAGTGCGCTGGGGCACGGCCTTCAAACTGGTCGTCTTCATGCCGATGGCGATCTCGATGCTGGCGGCGGGCATCATCTTCCGGCTGGTGTACGAGGCCGATCCGGACCGGGGCGTGGCCAACGCCATCTGGGTGAGCGTGCATGACACCTTCAAGGAGTCGCCGCCCTTCCCCGGCGCCCATCCACGGCCCGACGCCGGGTTGACCGAGTCGTCGAACGGGTCGTTCACCACCGATGCGACGGCGAAGGCGGGCACCCCCGTCTCGCTGCCGCTGGTCGCCGCCAAGCGCGACGATGTGAGCGGCGCGCAGGAGGCCAAGGCCGCGAAACCGGAGGCCGGGAAGGTCACCGGCACGGTCTGGTTCGACTTCACCAAGGGCGACCGCGGTCAGCACAATGTGCTCGACAAGGGCGAGAAGGCGCTCGCCGACGTCAAGATCGAGGCGGTCAAGGACGGCAAGGTCGTCGCCACGACCACGTCCCGCGCCGACGGTACGTACACCCTGCCGGCCAAGGCGGACGGCGCCGAGCTGCGGCTGCCCGCCTGGAACTTCGGCCAGCCGTACAACGGGGTGGACTGGCTCGGCCCGTCGCTGGTCACCCCGGCCATCATCGGCTCGTACGTCTGGATCTGGGCCGGTTTCGCGATGGTGCTGATCGCGGCGGGGCTCGCGGGCGTGCCGCGCGAGCTGCTGGAGGCTGCGCGGATGGACGGCGCCAATGAGTGGCAGGTCTTCCGGCGGGTGACGGTGCCGCTGCTGGCGCCGGTGCTGTCGGTGGTCGTCGTCACGCTCATGATCAACGTCTTGAAGATCTTCGACCTGGTGTACATCATCGCGCCGCAGACCAGTCAGGACGAGGCCAATGTGCTCGCCCTCCAGCTGTATCAGTCGTCCTTCGGGACCGACGTCAACCAGGGCCTCGGCAGCGCGATCGCCGTGTTCCTGCTGGTGTTCGTGATGCCCGTCATGTTCTTCAACATCCGCCGGATCCGAAGGGAGCGCCGCCGATGACCAGCGCGGACACGGTCGTACAAGCCAAGCAGTCGCTTGCCGCGCGGATCGCGGCCCGGGCCGGCGGCGGGGTGATGCGGGTCGTCCTCATCCTGATCGGGCTGTTCTGGCTGATGCCCACGGTCGGGCTGCTGCTCTCCTCGCTGCGCGACCCCTCCGAGGTGGCCGTCTCGGGCTGGTGGAAGGTCTTCACCGACCCGGGGCAGCTCACCTTCAGCGCGTACGACGATCTGCTGTCCAACCAGCAGATCACCGACTCGCTGTGGACCACCCTCGCGATCACCATCCCGGCCACGGTCCTGGTGGTGGTGCTCGGCGCGCTGGCCGGCTACGCCTTCGCGTGGATGGACTTCCCCGGCCGCGACTGGTGGTTCCTGGTCGTCGTCGGCCTCCTCGTCGTCCCGGTGCAGGTCGCGCTGATCCCCGTCGCCAAGCTCTTCGGCGAGATCGGCATCTTCCAGACGACGACGGGCGTGGTGCTCTTCCACACCGCCTTCGGCCTGCCCTTCGCGATATTCCTGCTGCGCAACTTCTTCGCGGAGATCCCGCGTGAGCTGCTGGAGGCGGCGCGGCTGGACGGGGCGGGCGAGCTGCGGCTGTTCGTACGGGTCGTGATGCCGCTGGGCGGGCCGGCCATCGCCTCGCTCGGCATCTTCCAGTTCCTGTGGGTCTGGAACGACATGCTGATCGCGCTGATCTTCGCGGACAGCGGCAACCCGCCCATCACGGTGGCGCTGCAGCAGCAGGTGCGGCAGTTCGGCAACAACATCGACATCCTGGGGCCTGGCGCCTTCATCTCGATGGTGATCCCGCTGGCCGTCTTCTTCGCCTTCCAGCGGCAGTTCGTCGCCGGGGTGATGGCGGGCGCGGTGAAGTGACCAGAGCCCGCTGAACCACAAGCGCCACAAGTACTGAGCCGGGCGGCCCGTCGAGGGCCGGCCGGCTCAGTGCTGTGCGACGGGGTGGGTGATGGCCCGTTCGAGCAGCTGGTGCAGGGTGCGCTGCTCGTCTTGGGTGAGGCCCGCGAGCGGGGAGTCCGCGCCCAGGAGTTCGAGGAGCCGGTCCCGGAGCGCGGCGCCCTGTGGGGTGAGCACCAGCTGCTTGGCCCGGCGGTCGGTCGGGTGCGGGCGGCGTTCGATCAGGCCCTGCTTTTCGAGCTTGTCGACGACGAAGGTGGCGTTGGAGGGCTCACAGCTCATGCGGTCAGCGAGCTCTCGCATGGTCATCGGCCCGCTCAGCTCGCGCAGCGCGGTCGCCTGGGGCGCGGTGAGCCCCAGCGTGGCCGCGCGCTGCCGCAGATGGTCGGCGATCCGGTCGGCCATCCCGTTCACCAGGCCGCACAGCTGCCGTTCCGCCATGGTCCGCGCTTCCAGGTCGGTCATACCCCCCATCCTAGCAAGTACACAAAGCTTGGATATTGCAAGTTTTAATAGTTCTAGCTTGATGCTTATGGTTGCGGCAACGACCCACTCCGCCACAGGGGAAGGAACGCACAACCATGAGCGAGAACGAGCGGCTGCGCCGACCGGCGGGCATCCGGTCACTGCAACTCGGCGAGACCAAGGTGACGTACGTACCGGACGGGGCGGTACAGCTCACGCCGCGCGGCTGGCTCCCGGGCACCACCGACGCGGTGTGGGCCGCCCACCCCGAGTACCTGGACGACTCCGGCCACCTCGTGGCGAGCATCGGCGGCCTCCTGGTGGAGACCGGCGACCGCGCCCTGCTGATCGACACCGGCTTCGGACCGCAGTCGTTCCCGGCCGAGCCCGGCAGCGCGATCGGCGCCATCCACGGCGGCGAGCTCCTGGACAACCTGGCCCGACTCGGCCGCGCACCAAAGGACATTGAAGCGGTGGCCTTCACCCATCTGCACCCCGACCACCTCGGCTGGGCCTGGCACCCCGCCCCGGGCGACGATCGCCCCGCCTTCGCCCACGCCGACTACCTGGCGGCCGAGCCCGAGTGGTCCCAGCGCCACCTCCTCGAGGCGCACGGCACCAGCAAGGAGACGCTTGTCGCACTGGAGCCGTACGTCCGGACCACCTCCGACAGCCAGGAGATCTTCCCCGGCGTGCGCGTGCGGTTCATCCCCGGCCATACGCCCGGTCACGCCGCCTACGTCATCACCGCGGGCGGAAAGCGGCTGATCGCCTTCGGCGACGCCCTGCACTCGCCGATCCAGGTCGCCCACCCGGAATGGTCCTCGGTCGTCGACCACGACACCACCCAGTCCACCGCCTTCCGCCGCCGACTCGTCGCCGAGCTCCAGGAGCCCGACACCATCGGCTTCGGCATCCACTTCGCCGATGTGGTATTCGGCCAGGTCCGCCCCGGCGGGGACGGCCCCGTGTGGCGTCCCGTCGACGCGTGACCCTTGCCGCGAACTGGCACACAGCGGTAAGCGGCTGGCGCTCTCCGCTAACGATTTCTGGTCGCGCCAGGGCTAGCGTCTCGCACTGGACCCGGGCACGCATCGCCCGCATCGGCGAGCGGAGCCGCGTCCGTACACCCAATCCGACCGACCAACGGGGAGAGACGTGAGGACAATACGGCACGGATTATGGCGGGCACCTCTGGCGGTGACAGCGGCTCTGTTCGGGGTCCTCGGGACCTCGGCGGTGGCGACCGCCGCTCCGGCCTCGAGTGGTGAGGCCCCCGCAGTGGCCGCCGCTACAGGACGCAGCGACGCCTGTGGCGCAAAGGGCTGCGGCAGCGCCACGGTGACCTGGGGCGAGAAGAAACTTCCCAACATCACCATGTCGGTGAACGACACCAAGTGCAATGGGAAGACCGTCGGCATCCAACTACAGATCGAGGGCTTCGGCGAGAACCACTGGGGCGGACCGGTCCACTGGCTGCCGAGCGGCTGGACCTGCCACGACGGCTACAAGACCTTCCCCAACCTGCACTTCGAGGCCCCTTGGAAGATCCGGTCGGTCCGGGCTGTTGTCTACGCCAAGAACGGCGGGGGCAACAACCCCACGCTGTACGGTGGCAACCTGGCCGACAACCCCTACACCTGAGGGCTCTGTCCCGCGTGCCGCAACGCTGAGGCAGCGCTGCGTCCGCCTCCGCGGTAGCCGGGGCACCGTTGCGAGGGTCGGCCGGCTACCCGGTCGGCCCTCGCAACGGGTTGCCGTCGCGGCTTGGACAGCTCCTGGCCGGAGCCCGCGAGACCAGGCCGTGTCCACAAAGCCTCGCCACACTGCGCCGAACGGGTTGCTCCTGCGCCGAACGGGTTGCTTTCCGCGCCTCCCCGGCACGCGTCGCCCGGCATTGTGCGTACGTTCCGATGATGCTGATAAACCACATCCGCACCGCCTCAACCGATGGGATGCGCTTTGCCCCGGTTCAGCGTCATCGTGCCCGCGTATCAGGTCCAGCCCTACCTCCATGACTGCCTGCGCTCGGTACTCACGCAGGACTTCACCGACCTCGAGCTGATCGCGGTCGACGACCGCTCCCCCGACGCCTGCGGCTCGATCATCGACGACGCCGCGGCCCGCGATCCGCGGGTGCGGCCCGTGCATCTCAGCGACAACATGGGGCTCGGCCCGGCCCGTAACGTCGGGATGGGGCAGGCCACCGGGGACTATGTGCTGTTCCTCGACGGGGATGACACGCTCGTGCCCGGGGCGCTGCGGGCGATCGCCGAGCGGCTGGCGGCCACCGGGGATCCGGAGGTGCTGCTGTTCGACTACGCGCGGGTGTACTGGACGGGCCGGGCGGAGCGGAACGTACGGGCGGACCTGCTGCGCCAGAGCGGGCCCCGGACGTTCCGGCTGGACGACCGGCCCGAGCTGCTGCGGCTGCTGATGGTGGCATGGAACAAGGCGTACCGGAGGGACTTCCTGGAGCGGGAGGGGTTCACCTTCCCGCCGGGGTTCTACGAGGACACGCCCTGGACCTACCCCGTGCTGCTGACCGCCCGTTCGCTGGCCGTACTGGACCGGGTGTGCGTGCACTACCGGCAGCGGCGGCGCGGTGGCATCCTGCGCACGCCCAGCCGCCGCCATCTGGACGTCTTCGACCAGTACGACCGGGTCTTCCTGTTCCTGGACAGCCGCCCGGACCTGGCGCACTGGCGACCCGCGCTGTTCCAGCGGATGCTCGACCACCTCGCCGCCGTCTTCACCGCGCCCGGGCGGCTGCCACGCGGGGCGCGCGCCGAGTTCTTCCGCCGGGCCGGGGCGCACCACCGGCGCTACCGGCCAGGCGGCGCGGCCAGCCCGCCGGGGCGCGCCTGGTGGCGGGGGCTGCTGGTGCGCATCGGGGCCCGCCGGGCGTTCCAGTTCCTGCGCGGCGCCGACCGGATGCGGCGGCGGGTGGGGGACCTGGGGGCGGCCGGGTATGTCCGGGCGCGCGCGGTGGCGCTGCGGGCGCACTACCGGTTGCAGCGACTGCGCCCGATCGACCGCCGGCTCGCGGTGTTCGCGGCGTACTGGCACAAGGGCTACGCCTGCAATCCGGCGGCGATCGAGGCGAAGGTCCGCGAACTCGCCCCGCATATCCGCACCGCCTGGATCACCACCCGCGAATACGCGCACACCCTGCCGCCCGGCGTGCGCCGGCTGCACCCCGGCTCGCCCGCGTACTGGACCGCGCTCGCCCGCGCCGCGTACCTGGTCAACAACGTCAACTTCACGCCCCGGCTGCGCAAGCGGCCCGGCCAGATCCACCTCCAGACCCACCACGGCACCCCGCTCAAGCACATGGGCCTGGATCTGCTCGACCGCCCGGCCGCCGCCCGCTCCACTGATTTCCATGAGCTGCTGGAGCGGGTGGACAACTGGGACTACAGCCTCTCCGCCAACCGCCACTCCACCCTGGTGTGGGAGCGGGTCTATCCGTCCGGCTACGCCACGCTCGAGTTCGGCTTTCCGCGCAACGACGTCTTCCACCGCGCCACCGCCGAGGACGTGGCGCGGCTGCGGAAGCGGCTCGGCGTCCCGGAAGGCAGTGCGGCGGTGCTGTACGCGCCCACGCACCGCGACTACCAGCGCGGCTATCTGCCACGCCTTGACCTGGAGCGGATGGCCCGCGCGCTGGGGCCCGGCTTCACCTTCCTGGTGCGGCCGCACTACTTCTACGAGGCACACGGCGGCCAGGACGAGGCGCGGAGCGGCCAGGTCATCGACGTTTCGGGGCACGCGAGCGTCGAGGAGCTGTGCCTGGCCGCCGACGCGCTGCTCACCGACTACTCGTCGATCATGTTCGACTACGCCAACCTCGACCGCCCCATCGTCGTCCACGCCGACGACTGGGACGTCTACCGCGCCGCCCGCGGCACCTACTTCGACATCACCGCCGCCCCGCCAGGACCGGTCTCCCGCTCCGAGGACGAGTTGATCGACGTCTTCGCCACCTCCGCCTGGTGCGACCCCCGCTACGACGCCCAGCGCGCCGCCTTCCGGGCGCGCTTCTGCCCGCACGACGACGGGCGGGCCGCCGAGCGCGTGGTGCGGCGGGTCTTCCTCGGCGCGGCCGCAGGCGACCTGCCGCCCATCCTCCCGCTCGCCGACCGCCGCCCCGCCCCCGCCGCGCACCGCCCGGCGCCGGCACCGGCCGCCTCCTCGGCCCAGGTGCCCTCGTAGCCCGCCCGGCGGCCCCCAACCCCGCCCCCGCCAACGACTCACTCCCCCGCCGACTCCCCCGCAACCTTCCCCGCAGCCTTCCCTGACGCAAGAAGCAGCACCGACGCAAGAACCAGGACCCAGGATGCCCCGTACCGCACCACCCGCCCCCCACCTGCCCTGGCGCTCCGACGTCCCGCCCCTGGTGCGCCGCTACCGGCGCCGGGTCCCGTACCGCATCCGCCGCGCCGTCGTCGCGGTGACCGGCGCCGGGCTGCGCCGGGCGGCCATGCGGGGCCTGGACCGCCTCTCGGCGGCGTCCGGCGCGCTGCGGCTGCGGTGGGGGCGGCGCCGGCTGCGCCGGGCGGGGCTGCTGTCCGAACCGGACCGGATCGTGGTCGTCGACCGGCACGGGCCGCGGGTCGCCCAGGTCGCCACCGTGCCCACCCCGCTGCACGCGCGCGCCGAGAATCTGCGGCTGGTGTGCGAAGCGCTGGAGCAGGCGGGGATCGACCACTTCGTGGTCCGCGCGTACGGCAATGTGTCCTCGGCCGTCGGGGTGCCCGCCGATGAGCGTCCCCGGGTGGTCGCGGCGCTCAGCGAACTGTGCGCCCGGGAGGCGGGCTATGTGTCACTGCCCGGGCGTGGCAAGCGCCCCGGGACGGTGCCCCGGGACGGCCGGACCGCGCGGGCCTGGCGGCGGCTGTCCACCGCCCCCGTCGTCCGCTTCACCCGCTTCTACGCAAGTCCTGGCGCAGGCACCGGCGCGAGCACCGGCGCGGGTCTGGTGCTCGGTGTGGCGCACGGCTGCGATATCGAGTTCTGGCGGCGGGGCAGGGCCGAGGATGAGGACCAGGGCGGAGGCGGTGACCTGCTCATCGCGCCCCGCCCCAACCGCACAACCGCTTTCGTGCCCGCCGCCTGCACCGCCGTACACGCTCCGGGCCATCTCTTCACCCGACTGGCCCCCGCCGAGGGGTGGCAGCCCGGCCCGCTGGTGCGTACCCGCCCCGAGTTCACCACCCGCCTGCCCGACGAGATCCGCTTCCCCATCGACGTCGTCTACACCTGGGTCGACGGCTCCGACCCCGCATGGCGCAGCCGCCGCGCCGAATGGACGGCCGAAGGCGACGACGCGGCCGGTCCCTACCACGAGCAGGCGGCCAACGAGGCCCGCTACGCCAACCGGGACGAGCTGCGCTACTCCCTGCGCTCCCTGCATATGTACGCCCCCTGGGTGCGCCATATCTATCTGGTGACCGACGACCAGGTGCCGCCGTGGCTGGCGAGCGCGCACCCCGGGATCACCGTCGTCGACCACCGCGACATCTTCGACGACCCGCGGGCCCTGCCCACCTTCAACTCCCAGGCCATCGAGACCCGGCTGCACCATATCGACGGGCTGGCCGAGCACTTCCTGTACTTCAACGACGATGTGTTCCTCGGCTCGCCAGTGACCCCTCAGGACTTCTTCCTGGCCAACGGCATGACGAAGTTCTTCCTCTCCCGCGCGCTGATCCCGCTCGGCCCCACCCACCCCGGCGACGTCCCGGTCTCGGCGGCCGGGAAGAACAACCGGGCGCTGCTGGAAGGGAGGTTTGGAACGACGGTGACGCAGAAGCTCAAGCACACCCCGCACGCGCTGCGCAGAAGCGTCCTCGCCGAGATCGAGTGCGAGTTCCCCGGCCCGTACCGCACCACCATGGCCAGCCGGGTGCGCAGCGTCTCGGACATCTCGCTACCCTCCGCGCTCCACCACTACTACGCCTTCCTGACCGGCCGGGCCGTGCCCGCGCCGCTGCGCTACGACTACTTCGACCTGGCCCAGCCCGGTATCCCGGCCCGGCTGGCCAGGCTGCTGCGGTTGCGGCACCGCCAGGCGTTCTGCCTCAACGACACGGTCTCGTGCGAGCGGGATCTCGCGGACCAGCTGGCGCTGCTCCGCCCCTTCCTCGACGCCTACTTCCCGGTCCCCAGCCCGCTGGAGCGGGCCATCGCCCGTCAGGAGGCCCGTCAGCCATGCCCCTCGCCATCACCCTCCCGCTGAATCCGGACGTCATCGCCGCCGAGGGCCCCTATCCAAGGGCGCTGAACGTGCTCAGCCGCAAACAGACGGCAGTGCAGCGGCAGTTGCGCCGGGCGGGGCTCGCCGGATACGAGCCGACCACGCAGGCCACCCTGCTGGCCCTGGCCCAGCGGGCGCCGACGGGCAGCGCGGTGTACGACATCGGCGCGCATATCGGGCTGTACTCGGCGCTGATCAGCGCGGTCTACGGGCGCGGCAGCAGGCTGCGGACGTACGCGTTCGAGCCGACACCGGACACCGCGGGGCTCTGCCGTCGCATCCGCGCGTCCAACCGGCTGTCCTACGAGGTGGTGGAGTCCGCGGTGTCCTCGGCGCCCGGGACCGCCGAGCTCTATCTGTCGGAGAAGACGGAGTCCTCGAACTCGCTGAACAGCGCGCACCGCAGACACAGCGGCTCGGTACGGGTCCCGGTCACCACCGTCGACGCGTTCACGGCGGAGCGGGACGCCGCCCCGTACCTCGTCAAGATCGATGTGGAGACCTTCGAGGCGGCCGTGCTGGAGGGCGCGCTGCGCACCGTCGACCGCCACCGCCCCTGGATCGTCTGCGAACTGCTGCCCAGCGCCGACCACGACGCGCTGCGCCGGGCCCTGGCCCCGCTGGTCGCGCGCGGATACGGGCTGCACCCCATCACCCCCGAGGCGCCCTGGCTGCGCTACGACGAGAGCGGCTACCGGCGCGCCGTCAGCGGCCAGTGCCGCGACTGGCTGCTCGCCCCGGCCCCGCTGACCCCGGACTTCCACCGGGCCGTAAGGCGGTGGCTGATCGCGATCCTGGCGTGCGACGAGACGACGAACCTCCTCACCCCCGGCGGCTCGCCCTTCCCCGACGACTGGAACGCCCCGTACCTCCCGTCCGCCCGCGCCCCGGCCCCCCGCCGGCCGTACGCCCCTCGCGGGCTGCGGGCGGGCCTGGCCGCCCTGGCGGCCCTGGCCCGGCGCGCGCCTGGGCCGTAGGTGTTCATCGGTCGGCACTGCCGGGCGGAACGACCCATTCGGTGGGTTGGCCGGTGAGGGAGGCGATCATGTCGAAGTCTCCGTCGTAGTGGAGGACCGTCCGCCGGTTCAGTTCCGCCGTGGCGGCGATCAGCAGGTCGGGGAGGGACAGAGCGCGGTGGAAGCCTGCGTTGAGGGCATGGCGCTGAATCTCGAGAGCGCGCGTGAAGATGTCGTCGTCGGTGTCGAGGTAGTCGAAGGCGTGGAGCCAGGTGCTGATCCGTGTTGCTTCCGAGCTGTCCCGTGCGGAGTGGATCATCTCAAACTCGGTGGGCCGGCACACGGCGAGAAGGTAGCGCTCATGCAGAGGCTTGAGCACTTCCTTGACACTCGGCTTCGTCCAGCGGGCGAGGGCGGACTTGTCGATCAGGTAGCGGTCCTGCATCAGGCGGCTCGGCCTCCGCCGCGGTCGCCGTCGCGCTTAAGGGAACCGTCCGCGTTGCGGGGCCCGGTGTTCTCGACGATCTCACTGAAGTCGAGCTCGCCGGCCTCCATGGCGTCGAAGCCCTCCTGCCGCAGGTGCCTCTTGACGGCGTCTTCCATGGCGAGGCGGACGGCTTTGGCCTTCGTTTTCGTCCCGAAGATGCGCATGGCCTCGGTGACCATGTCGTCATCGAGGTCGATGACGGTTCTGCTCATGTGGATGATCCCTTCGCAGATGCCCTTGTCAGTAAAACGATACCACTTGCTGACGATGCTAGATATCGTTTCGATCAAAGACCTAGTTGAAGCTTCCCCGGTCGGCCCCACAAGGCCCATACCACCGGCCTGAAGCCAGGCGGTGCGGAGCAGAGCGCCGCCCTGTACCTCGCCAAGATCGACGTGGAGACACTGATGAAGGCGGCCGTGCTGCCGCTCCCATCCAGCGGCACGGACCTCCCACGCCTGGGCCCACTGGTTGCCGTGTCCCAGGATCGTGCGGGTGTTGTTCTCCCACTTGTGATACTCGGGCAGCATGTCGTGACGGGGCATGCCGAGGGCGAGCTCAGGGCGAAGCGCCTTCTCACTGGGTTGGCGGCTTCTCCCGCGCCACGTCCACGAATACCCCTCAATCACCTGACCGGATCCAGTACCGCGGCGCCAACTTCCCGCCTCGTTGAGGCGGGTTCACCGTCCTTGGGCCACCTATCCTGGAACTCCTGCGACGGCGAGCCGGACCCCCGGTTGAGGAGTGGCGCGTGGCAAAGGTGAGGGTCTACGAACTAGCCAAGGAGCTGGGGGTTGAGAGCAAAGTCGTTATGGCCAAGCTCCAGGAGCTCGGCGAGTTCGTACGAGCTTGTGGAGTCCTTTCTGGCGCCGCCGCCCGACCGGGGCGGTGACCTGAGGGTTCTGCTCGCGCGTCTGGACCAGGCCGCCGATTGCGCTCTGGAGACGGCCGGGCCGGGCCACCTGGCGTACATCCCGGGCAGCGGCCTGTACTCGGCCGCGCTCGCCGAGTTCTACAACCGTGCCGTCAACCGCTACGGCGGCCTGTCGCAGAGCTGGAGGTCCCGCAGCGCCCGGACCTGTCCACCGTGATCTTCCGCGTCCGCCCCGCCGACGGCAGCCGGGCCGCCGCCGAGCGAGCCGACGAGGCGAGTTGCCGTCTGCTGGAACGGATCAACGGCCACCGGCGCATCGTGCTCTCCAGCACGGTTGTCGACAGCCGCTACACCTTGCGCGTCTGCGTCGTCTCCCACCGCACCCACCACGACCGCATCGCCGCGGCGCTGAAGATCATCACTGCCGAGGCCAGAGCACCGGCGCTATAGCTCCGATGCCGTAATTCCATACCCCTCCAGAGCCATGCAAAAGGTATAGAAGCGATCATTCACCTAATGTTTGCGTAAGTACGTTGATCAACAGCGAAGGGCACACATCATGGAGCGCCTTGGCATACGAAGCACCCTCGGCCTCGCGGCCTTCGTCCTGATGGCCGGCTGCCTGGCGGCCACCCCCTTCACCGCCCTGTGCGGCGCGGGCTGGCCCTTCGCCGCGGCAGCGCTGCTCGGCGTGGTGTGCGACCTGTTCCTGCACCGCACCGAACCGGGGCTGATGGACCGGCTGAGCCGGCTGCACGTCGGCGAGACCCACCGCTTCGAGGTGCGCAGCGTCATTCTGCTGTTGCTGCTCGCCCGGCTGGACCTGGCGGGCCATACGGGTCTGACCGCCGCCATCACACTGGTCATGTGTCTGCTGGGCGGCCAGGCGCTGCACTCCGCGATGCGCACGATGATTCGCAGACGGCTCCGCTTTCCGCTCGCGGCCTGCGATGTCGCGCCGCGCCTTCCGGGCATCGCCGACCGGCCGCTGCGGTCGCTCACCGAATGGCCGGGGCAGCGGATGCTCGTATACGAGCTGACCGCGCTGCTCGGCCTCACCGGGACGCTGGCCACCGGCGACGCCCGGTGGGTGGTGGCGGGGCTGACGGCCGCCACCGGGGCCTGTCTGCTCACCCTGCTGGCGCTCGCCCCGTACCTCGTACGGGCGATCCACCTGTCCCGCCTGTCCCGGGCCGCGCAATACCCCGCCGCGGCGCGCGGCGCCGCACGGCGCGGGAAGGACGGAGCCGCCGCAGTCGCCGCCGCGCGGCCGTGGCGACCCTGACCGGCGCCACCTCGAAGGCGAGCGCCATGGCCGGGCCCCAGCCCAGCGGTTTGGCGTAGTACGGGCGGCCGAAGCGGAACCAGCGGGTCCCGGCCAGGCCGCCGAAGCGGGGCACGGCCATGGCGCGGAACGGCTCGGGGCCGTCGCCGCCCGTCACCAGGGTCAGCGTCCACAGGCCCCGGGTGAGCCTTCTGACGGGCAGCAGGACCGTGAAATCACCCGACGGCTCGTCATGCCACCGCACCGGTATCTCGCGCACCTCGCCGCTTCCGCTTTCCGCACGCAGCAGCAGCCTCCCGCCGCCCTCCCCCGCGTCCGCGGCGGTCAGCCGCCCGCTGACGGCCAGGACGCCGCTCCTGCCCCCGTGCCAGGACGCCTCGGTGACCTGGCACGGGGCGTCGAGGTGGTGGGCGACCTGGCCGACGTCGAGGGAGAAGTTGCCGTACGGGGTGAAGTACGGCGTGACGACGGTGGTCCGCCCGTCGGGCCCCGCCGTGACGCTGACGCTGACGCTCCGTGGCTGCGGATGGGTGGCCTCGCCGCCCTCGCGGGTGCCGCCGAACCGTACGGTCCGGCTGACACCCTGCGCGCGCACGTCCAGGTAGACGTTCCACAGGCCGCGCTCCAGCGGTGCCCCGCCGTCGGCGGTGGCCGGGTCGATGTCGGCGGTGAAGCCCGCGTCCTCGTACGCGCCGTCGCCGGGCAGACCGGCGACGGCGCGGGGGGTGGCGGGCACCCGGACCTCGGGACGGTCGGACTGGTATTTGCGCAGGACCACTTCGGTGCACGGCTCGAGGGCCGCGACATGCTCGACGTACGCGTGGCCGGTCAGCCGGAGCACGCCGGCACCAGTGCCGCCGTCGTGCCAGCGTGCCGCGTCGAGGCGGTGGTGGACCGGCAGCCGGTCGGTGACGTCGAAGCAGTCGTCGGGGACGGCGGCATCCGGGTCGCGGAAGAAGGGGTGCGCCCAGTAGACGCGGCCCTTGTCGATGACATGGCCGCGCCGCGCGTCCTCCTTGGCGTTCCGCGCGACCGTCAGGACGTCCGCGAAGCGGTCGGCGCGCAGCAGATGGATCAGAAGCCGGTCGGGCGCGTCGATCTGCCGGCAGATCGCGTCGCTCGCCCAGGTCCGCGCCCAGTGCCGGAACCGCGGATAGAAGCGCTCGCGCGCGTCCTGTTCGCTCTCGCGGGGCAGCAGTCCGCGCAGCGGTCCGCACAGCTCCCATTCGACGTGGCGGCGCATGACGCGGTCGCGGCGCGGACCGGGTTCCAGATAGCGGGCCACGGTCTCGAAGCACAGCCCGATGCCGTCCATGCGGTGGACGAGGTCGCCGGCGGTGAGGGTGAGGTTGCTGCGGTCCTCGCGGTAGCGGACGTAGTAGCAGTCGTAGTCGGCGACCACGGAGATACCGGCGGCGTTGAGATAGGCGGCCACGGTGAACGGCTTGTCCTCGCAGTTGCGGAAGAGCGGAAAGCGCAGCCGCAGCCGTTCGATGAGGGAGCGGCGGAACAGTTTCCACGGGCCCAAGGTCAGATAGGCGGCGGAGGAGAAGACGTCGGTGCGGGGCTGGTTGTGGCTGAAGACGGCCCGGGGGACGGCGCGCCCGCCGACCGAGGCGATCCTGCCCAGGACGACGTCGGTGCCGTTCTCGTCGGCCATGGCGACCATCCGGCGCAGCGCGTCAGGACCCAGGTAGTCGTCGGCGTCGAGGAAGAAGACGAAGTCGCCGCGCGCGAGGTCGAGGCCGGTGTTGCGCGGACCGCCCGCGCAGCCGGAGTTGTCCTGGTGGACGACGCGGAGCGCGGGCCGCCCGTGGGCGAGGCGCTCCAGCTCCGCGCCGGTGCCGTCGGTCGAGCCGTCGTTCACCGCGATGATCTCGATGTGGTCCGGGCCGAGCGTCTGGTCGAGCGCGGAGGTGATGGCGCGGGTCAGCTCCGGCATGGCGTTGTAGGCCGGGACGATCACGCTGACGCGGGGAGGGGGCGCAGAGGGCATGGGTGCTCCGGTCTCCGGGTTCAGGTTCACGGCATGGGCGCGGCAGGGTCGGCCGCAGGGTCAGTTGTGGTCGGGCGACAGCGGTGTGGGCCGCGCCGCGTGCGGCGGCACGCCGGTGATCAGGCCCCGTTTGACGGGGAGGTCATGACGCTGGAACACCGACGGCTGGGCTGCGCTGTCAGCGACCTCGGCCGCGTCCTGGCCCAGCATCAGGGTCCGTACCACCCGCTCGGCCGCGTGACCGTCGTCGAACTGGCAGAAGCGGGCCCGGAAGGCGGTGCGCAGCGCGGTCGCGTCGTCGTCGCGCCAGCGGTCGTCGCGGAAGACGGCGATCAGTTCGTCCTCCGTACGGGCGACGGACCCCGGCGTATCCCCCGGCAGCCCCGAGAGCAGGTCGAAGTAGACGCCGCGGGTGGCCTGGTAGATGTCCCAGTCGTCCGCGTACACGACGATGGGGCGGTCCAGGTTGGCGTAGTCGAACATGATCGACGAGTAGTCCGTGACCAGCACATCGGCGGCCAGGCACAGCTCCTCCACCGACGGGTGGCGCGAGACGTCGACCACAAGACCCGCCTCCTGGAGCTGCCGGAGCCCGGCCTGCGGCTGGTACGAGTAGTGGGCCCGCACCAGCAGCACCGTCTCCGGGCCCAGGGCGCGGCTGAAGCGCTCGAGGTCCAGGCGGGGCGTGAAGCCCTTCTGGTAGTCGCGGATCGTGGGGGCGTAGAGGACCGTACGGGCTCCGTCCGGGATTTCCAGCTCCTTGCGGATGCGCCGGACGTCCGCGGCCGAGGCCGAGAAGAAGACGTCGTTGCGCGGATATCCGTACTCCAGCAGCCGGTACGAGGCGGGATAGACGCGCTCCCACACCTCGCTCGAATGCCGGTTGGAGGAGAGCGCGTAGTCCCAGCGGTCGACGCGTTTGAGGAGATTGCCGAAGCTCATCCCCGACGCGGCGGCCGGATAGCGCTGCTGGTCGAGGCCCATGCATTTGAGCGGCGTGCCGTGGAAGGTCTGCAGATGCACCGTGCCCGGCCGCTTGACCACGTCATTGGCGAAATTGACGTTGTTGATGAAGTACTTGGCGCGGGCCATCGCCCAATAGAAGTCCCGGGTTCCGGAGATGACGTAGTCGACGCCTTCCGGGAGCGAGTCGACCGCCGCCTTGCGCACCACCCACAGGCCGTGCACCTCCGGGGCCAGCTCCTTGGCCTTGTAGTAGATCGCCCCCGGGTTGCACAGCACTCCACGGCCCCAGTACGCGGAGTACACGGCCAGGTTGGGGTCGACCGACCGGCGCCGGTGGGCCCGGTACAGGCTCCGCTTGGCGCGGGCGGCCAGGGGCCGCCGGGTCATCCGCTTGAGCTTGCGGGCCCCGGCCGCCGCCCGCTCCGTCAGCTCGTGCTCCCGGTAGCGGACGAAGGAGCCGCGCGCCAGCGCCTCGAAGCGCCATTCGGCGTCGGCGGGCGGGTTGAATCCGTCGGGCACATGGCTGCGGTACCACGCGGCGGCCCGGTCGAAGAAGCGGGGCCGGTCCTGGGCCGCCACCCGGGAGCGGCGGCCCAGACAGAACAGGAAGTGCGAGACCGCCCGTTCGAAGAGCATCGGGCGCAGCGGCTCAAGCTGCGGTTTGCCGTCGAGGAATTCGAAGAGGCGGGCGTACTGCTTGAAGATGGCGAAGTGTTTCTCGCCGGGGGTGTTGGTGCTGGCGCCGGCGCGCCGCTGGCGGTATTCCAGGCCCACCAGGTCCACGCAGGCTATTCGTTCGGCGGTCAGCATCGTCTTGTACGAGAGCAGGGCGTCCTCGTAGATGCCCTCGCTGAACGCGAAGCCGTGGCGGGTGTAGAAGGCGCGGTTGTAGACGCGATTGGACGACATCGCGAATATCCGCAGGAATTCCGGGCGCTCCTGGATGGAGAAGACGTCGGTCCCGGCCGAGGCCAGCAGCCCGCCGAAGAGGCTGGGTTCCTTGCGGTCCCACCAGTAGGTGCGGACGTGGTTGAAGTAGAGGATGTCCGGGTCCTCGCAGAGGGCAAGCCGGTCGGCGAGGCCCTGGAGGGTGCCAGGGGCGAGGGTGTCGTCGCCGTCCAGGAAGAGCAGATAGTCGCCGGTGGCCTGGTCGACCCCGGCGTTACGGGCGTGGCCGGGCCCGGAGTTGACCTGCTGGTGGACGGGGACGACCCGGCTGTCCCGGGCCGCGTACTCGTCGACGATCGTGCCGCAGTGGTCCGGAGAGCAGTCGTCGACCGCCACCACCTCGATGTCCTCGAACGACTGGGTCAGCGCCGAGTCCAGGCAGCTGCTCAGAAAACCCTGCACTCGATAGGCGGCGATGACGATGCTGAATCGGGGCATGGGACACCTCCGGACAGGAGAGAACAGCGCTCACCGTCTGCCCACTATAGGGTGACGCGTCCGGATAGGCCCGATAAGGCGATGTATGGGGTGAAAAGATCGCGAAGCGCTGGCGGGAGCGCCCTGATGAACGCACCGCGCCGCCCGGGGCGGGCCCCGGGCGGCGCGGCAAATGGGTCAACGCTCGTCAGCGCTCGTTCAGCGCTCGGCGGCACCGATCAGCGCTCTACAGCGAGCGCTGATCGGCAGCCCCCTCAGCGCTGGGTGCGCAGCAGCGTGCGCATGGTGCGCATGGCGACGGACAGATTCGCCAGGTCGAAGGTCTCCGACCCCTGGATCTCGTCCAGCGTGGTGCGCGCCCGCTGCAGGATCGACGCGTTCTTCTCCTCCCACGCCTTGAACCGCTGCTCGGGTGTGGCACCCCCGTCGCCCGCCGACAGCACATCGGAGGTGAGGGCGGCGTGCGCCGCGTACAGCTCCTCGCGGATGGAGGCGCGGGCCATGGACTGCCACCGGTCGGCGCGCGGCAGATCGATGATCCGGTCCATCAGCTGGCTGATCCGCAGCCGGTCGGCGAGGTCGTAGTACACCTCGGCGACGGACAGCGGGTCCTTGCCCAGCCGGTCGGCGATGGCCACGATGTCCAGCGTCGGGAAGGCCGAGGAGAAGCCCGCCACCCGCGAGGCCAGGTCGTCCGGCACCCCGGCGGCGGTCAGCTCGTCGTGGATCTTCTGGTACCACTCCACGTCCGCGCCGCGCAGCAGCTTGGACAGCTGGGAGCGGACCGCCGCGACCCGCTCACCGAAGAACTCGATGGTCTCGGCGAGCTCCAGCGGCTGCGGGCGGTTGCCGAGCAGCCAGCGGGTGCCGCGCTCGACCAGGCGCCGGGAGTGCAGCCGCATCCGGGTCTGGACATCGGCCGGGACCTTGTTGTCGAGGGATTCGACCTCGTCCCACACCTCCCCGAGCTCGAAGATCGCGCGCGCCGCGGTCTGGGCGCGCACCACCTCTTCGGTCGAGGCGCCGGTTTCCTCGCGCATCCGGTGCAGGAAGGTCGCGCCGGCGGTGTTGACCGTGTCGTTGACCAGCACCGTGGTGACGATCTCGCGGCGCAGCGCATGGCCGTCGACGTGCTCGGAGAACTTCTGGCGCAGCGCCTGCGGGAAGTACGCGTGCAGCAGCCGCTGCAGATACGCGTCGTCCGGCAGGTTGGTGGTGATCAGCTCCTCGGCCACCGTGATCTTGATGTAGGCGAGCAGCACGGCCAGTTCGGGCTGGGTCAGCCCGCGCCCGGCGGCCAGCCGCTCCCGGATCTGGCGGTCGGTGGGCAGGAACTCCAGCGAGCGGTCCAGACGCCCCTCGCGCCCCAGCCGGCGCATCACCCGCTGGTGGGCGTGGAGCAGGCTGGGGGCCTGGGCGACGGAGTTGGCGAGCGCGACGTTCTGGGCGTAGTTGTTGCGCAGCACCAGCGCGCCGACCTCGTCGGTCATCTCGGCCAGCAGCTTGTTGCGCTGCTTGACCGTCATATCGCCCTCGCGGACCAGCTCATTGAGCAGGATCTTGATGTTCACCTCGTGGTCGGAGGTGTCCACACCGGCGCTGTTGTCGATCGCGTCGGTGTTGATCCGCCCGCCGTTGAGCGCGAACTCGATCCGGCCCAGCTGGGTCAGGCCCAGGTTGCCGCCCTCGCCGACGGCCTTGACCCGCAGGTCCTGTCCGTCCACCCGGATGGCGTCGTTCGCCTTGTCGCCCACATCGGCGTGCGACTCGGTGGACGCCTTGACGTAGGTGCCGATACCGCCGTTCCACAGCAGGTCGACCGGGGCCTTGAGGATGGCCTTCATCAGGTCGGCCGGGGTCATCTTGGCGACCCGCGACTCGATGCCGAGGGCCTTCCGCACCTGCGCGGTGATCGGGATGGCCTTGGCGGTACGCGGGTGGATGCCGCCGCCCTGCGAGAGCAGGGAGGTGTCGTAGTCGGCCCACGAGGAGCGCGGCAGCTCGAACATGCGGCGGCGCTCGGCGTACGAGACCGCGCTGTCCGGGTTGGGGTCGAGGAAGATATGCCGGTGGTCGAAGGCCGCGACCAGCCGGATGTGCTCGCTGAGCAGCATGCCGTTGCCGAACACATCGCCGGACATGTCGCCGACGCCGACCACGGTGAAGTCCTCGGTCTGGGTGTCGTGGCCGAGCTCGCGGAAGTGCCGCTTGACGGACTCCCAGGCGCCGCGGGCCGTGATGCCCATGCCCTTGTGGTCGTAGCCGGCCGAACCGCCGGAGGCGAAGGCGTCGCCGAGCCAGAACCCGTACGACTGGGCGACCTCATTGGCGATGTCGGAGAAGGTCGCGGTGCCCTTGTCTGCGGCGACGACCAGATAGGTGTCGTCGCCGTCGTGGCGGACGACGTCCTTGGGCGGCTGGACCTGCCCGCCGACATTGTTGTCGGTGATGTCGAGCAGACCGGAGATGAAGGTCTTGTAGCTGGCGATGCCCTCGGCCAGCCAGGCGTCCCGGTCGACGGCCGGGTCGGGCAGCCGCTTGCCGACGAAGCCGCCCTTGGCGCCCACCGGCACGATGACGGTGTTCTTCACCATCTGCGCCTTGACCAGGCCCAGGATCTCGGTACGGAAGTCCTCACGCCGGTCGGACCAGCGCAGACCGCCGCGCGCGACCTTGCCGAAGCGCAGATGCACACCCTCCACCCGCGGGGAGTAGACCCAGATCTCGTACGCCGGGCGCGGCGCGGGCAGATCCGGGATGGCCTGCGGGTCCAGCTTCATGGACAGGTAGGCGTGCGGCTGCCCGTTTTCGTTCTTCTGGAAGTGGTTGGTGCGCAGGGTGGCCTTGATGAGGGTGAGGAAGGACCGCAGGATGCGGTCCTCGTCCAGCGAGGCCACCTGGTCCAGCGCCGCGTCCAGCTCCTCCAGCAGGGCGTCCGTCAGCTCGGTGCCGGCCCGCTGCCGCTCGGGCGACATCCGGGCCTCGAACAGGCTCACCAGCAGCCGGGTGGTGTGCACATTCGTCCGGAGGGTGTCCTCCATGTACGACTGGCTGAAGGTGGACCCGGCCTGGCGCAGGTACTTCGCGTACGCGCGCAGCACCATCGCCTGCCGCCAGGTCAGCCCGGCGCCCAGTACCAGCTCGTTGAAGTTGTCGTTCTCCGCCTGCCCGGTCCACACCGCGGCGAACGCGTTCTGGAAGCGCTCGCGGGCGTCATCGGCGAGGCCGTCGCCGTCGTGGCGCGGCAGCCGCAGCCCGAAGTCGTAGATCCAGGCGCTGGTCCGGTCCGAGCAGCGCAGCTCGTACGGGCGCTCGTCGACGACCTCGACGCCGAGCCGGGTGAGCACCGGCAGCACCGCGGACAGCGAGACCTGCTCGCCGACGCGGTAGATCTTGAAGCGGCGCTCGGCGGGCGCCGCCCCCACCGGTTCGTACAGGCTGACCGCGAAGTTCCGGTCGCTGTCCTGCAGCCGCTCCAGATGCTGAAGGTCGGCGACCGCGCCGCGCGGCGAGTGGTCGGCCTTGTAGCCCTCGGGGAAGGCGTGCTGGTAGCGGCGGAGCAGTTCGGCGGCGCGCTCCTCGCCGACCTCGGAGGTCAGCGCCTCGGCGAAGCCGTCGGCCCAGGAGCGGGCGGCCTCCACCAGCCGGGCCTCGATGCGCTCGACATCGGCGTCGGTCAGGTCCGGCAGCTCGGTGCCGGGCTGGACGCGGACCACGAAGTGCAGCCGGGAGAGCACCGATTCGGTGTGCAGGGCGGTGAAGTCGACCGGCACCCGGCCGTTCAGCTCCTCCAGCAGGATGTCGGTCAGCCGCAGCCGCACCTCGGTGGTGAAGCGGTCACGCGGCAGGTAGACCAGGGCCGAGTAGTAGCGCCCGTACTCGTCCTGACGCAGGAACAGCCGCAGCCGGCGGCGCTCCTGGAGGTAGAGCACGCTGGTCACGATGGACCGCAGCTGGTCGACCGGGGTCTGGAACAGCTCGTCGCGCGGGTACGTCTCCAGGATCTGCAGCAGATCCCGGCCGTCGTGGCTGTTGGGCTGGAACCCGGCGCCCTCCAGAACCTCCTCGACCTTGCGGCGGATCACCGGGACCCGGCGCACGGACTCGGTGTACGCGGCGGAGGAGAACAGGCCCAGGAAGCGCCGCTCGCCGATCACATTGCCCTTGGCGTCGAACTTCTTGACGCCGATGTAGTCCAGGTACGAGGGGCGGTGGACGGTGGCGCGGCTGTTGGCCTTGGTGAGGACCAGCAGCGTGTGCTCGCGCGCCTTGGCGCGGGCGTCGGCCGGCAGCCGGTTGAACGACGGCGAGACGGGGCGCCCGTCGGCGGCCGCCGGCAGCCCGGCGTGCGCGCTCTCGTCCGTGTCCCGGTGGTGCGGGTCGGAGCGCAGGATACCGAGGCCGGTGCCGGGCACGGCGCTCAGCACGTCCTCCTCGCCACCGGACTCCGCGGGCGCCTGCGTCAGCTCGTACTCGCGGAAGCCGATGAAGGTGAAGTGATCGTCGGCCAGCCAGCGCAGCAGCTCGCGGGCCTCCTCGATCTCCTGGGGGCGCACCTCGCCGGCCGTGGGCTCCTCGGGCAGGCCCTCGGCGATGCGCAGCGCCGCCTCACGCATCTTCTCCCAGTCCTCGACCGTCTCGCGGACGTCGGAGAGCACGCGCAGCAGATCGGCGGTGATCTGCTTCAGGTCGCCGCGGTCGGTCTCGCGGTCGATCTCGACATGGATCCAGGACTCGATCACCGCGTCGTGCGGCAGCTTCTCGGGCCGGCCCTCCGGGGCGACGTCCAGGACCTCGATCAGCTTCCCGGTGAGGTCGCGGCGGACCAGGATCTGCGGGTGGATGACGACGTGGATGCCGCGGCCCTGGCGCGTCAGCTCATTGGTGACGGAGTCGACCAGGAACGGCATGTCGTCGGTGACCACCTCGACCACGGAGTGGCTGCAGGTCCAGCCGTGCTCCTCGACGGTCGGGGTGTGCACCCGGACGTTCGCGGTACCCTGCGGGCGCGACTCGGCCAGGCGGTAGTGGGAGAGCGCGGCGCCGAAGACATCGACCGGGTCGCGGCCCGCGAGGTCTTCGGGTGGCGTGTGCTGGTAGTAGTGCTGAAGGTAGGCGGTCAGGGTCTCGGGGCCTGGTCCCTGTACCGGTTGCTGTCCCCCGGCAGGACTGCTCTCAGCTACCCGGGCGGCCCGTGTGAGCAGCTCGGCCTTGGCTTCGTCCAGCTTGGTCTGCATGTCCTCTGGCTCCTGTCGCGCGCCGTTGCGTGACATCGATAGCGGTGGCATGACGTCGCGACGCGGGATATCCGGTCTGGGACGACGATATGCCCGTGCGGGGGATGGCCGGGGCGGACTCGGCCGAAAGTGACCAAGGCCCCAGGCGGCACCGGTCAGCGGAGGCCCGAGCCCGGTGGAAGTCCGGGATCGGTGCGGGGGCCTCATCGCCCCCACGGCCTATCGCGCTGATCACGCAGTAAGGCTATCGCCCCACCCCAGGGGAGCGTCATGAGCCGTTCGTGTACAAAACCGGGCCTTGAAGTTTGACGTAATGGACAGCGACGCAGGTCCGGCGGGGCCTCTTGGCAAAGCCCGGCCACGGGGGCACTGTGGCCGTATGCGGTGATTGGTGTGGCTTGTTCGACCGTCGGCGTGTCGGGTCCGGCACGCGGTGTGCCCGGTGTGTGCTCGGCGTGTCGCGTCCGGCGGTCGACGTGACCTGTTGACCTGTGGAGGTGGACGGCTTGCCTGCGAAGATCCTGCTCGTGACCGGCGACGCGGCCGAATCCCTGGAAGTGCTCTACCCACTCCAGCGGCTGCGCGAGGAGGGCTACGAGGTCCATGTGGCGGCCCCGACCCGCAAGACGCTGCGGTTCGTCGTGCACGACTTCGAGGAGGGCTTCGACACATACACCGAGAAACCCGGCTACACCTGGCCCGCCGACCTCGCCTTCTCCGAGGTCGACCCCGGAGAGTACGCCGCCTTGGTGATCCCCGGCGGGCGGGCTCCTGAGTATCTGCGCAACGACCCCGAGCTCCGCAAGATCCTCAAGGCATTCTTCGACGCGGACAAGCCGGTGGCCCAGATCTGCCACGGACCGCTGCTGACGGCGGCGATCGGGGGGCTCGGCGGGCGCCGGGTCACCGCGTATCCGGCGCTGGAGCCGGACATGCAGTCGGCGGGGGCGGACTTCCAGGACGCGGAAGTGGTGGTCGACGGGACGCTGGTGTCCTCGCGGGCGTGGCCGGACCATCCGGCGTGGATGCGGGAGTTTCTGGCGGTGCTGCGGGCGAAGGCGTAGGGGAGCCGGGGCGTCCGTACGGCCGACCGGCGGGGGCTGAACGGAGCGAGGCGGCTGAACCACGGACCGACGGACCGACCGGCCGGCCGACCGCTCAGTCGACCAGCTGCCCGGCCTCGGCGACGGCCTCCTCCAGGCTGTCCACGACCGGCACGCCCGCGGCCAGCAGGCTGGCACGGCTGTGCGAGCCCCCCGTGTACAGCACGGCACGGGCGCCCGCGTGCCGCGCCGCGACGGCGTCGTCGACCGCGTCCCCGATCACCACGACGCGGTCCGGCGGCACGCCCTCCAGCGCGGCCACATGGCGCACCATCTGCTCCGCCTTGCCCGTATCGCTCTGGCCGGTACGCCCGTCCACGCGCATGAAGTGCGGCTCGATGCCGTGCGTACGCACCAGGGGGATCAGCCGCTCGTGCTCGGCCAGCGAGCACAGCGACTGGGTGAGCCCGGCCGCCTGCCAGTCGGCGAGCAGCTGCTTGGCCCCGAGCGCCAGACCGGCCTCCTCGGCCAGGACCCAGTAGTGACGGTGGAACGCGTCGTCCATGGCCTGCCACTCGTCGTCGGTGGGCAGCCGCCCCATCAGCCGCTCGTAGAAGCGCGGCACGGGGACGCAGTACAGCTCGCGGTAGCGCTCCATGGTGATCGGGGGCAGACCGATCTCGGCGAACGAGGCGTTCGTGGCCGAGATCACGGCGTCGATGTCGTGAAAGAGGGTGCCGTTCCAGTCCCAGACGATGTGCGTCACGTTCTTCCCCATCTCACGAACGTACCCAAGGGGCCTGACAGGGATGACGGTCCCCCTTTGCTTCACCCGACGAGATCGGGGATCTCCTTGGCGTCGTACCAGAGCAGTTCGTGATCCTCCGCGCCGTCCACCGTGAACTGCGCGTCGTCGTCCCCGATGTCCGCCGCGCCCAGGGCCTCGGCCGCGGCGGCGACGTCCCGCTCGGCGTCGTCGGAGTCGACGTGCACGGCGGCGGCCTTGGCCAGCGGCACGGGGAGCGCGATCCGCACCTCCCCCAGGGAGGAGTGGTCAAATCCGCGGTCCGGGTCCGCGACCGCGTCCGCGTCGGGCACGTCCACCGCCACCACGACCCGCCGCCGGGGCGCCTGCCGGTCGACCGCCAGCTGCCGCAGCGACGCCTGCGCGGCGCGGCTCAGCGCGGCGTACTCCAGCTCCTCGATGTCGTCGGAGACGTACCACTCGCGCAGCGCGGGAGTGACCCCGTAGGCGATCAGCGGGGCCGGGCCCAGTTCGCCCGCCTTGTGCGCCTCGGCGAGACCGGGGAGGGTCAGGGGGACGTAGACGCGCATGGCTGCTGCTTCCTGGAGTTCCTCGGAGTTCCTGAAGTTTCTTGTAGCTGCCAGCCAGCATACGTTCGCCACCCCCTCCCCGGGGCCCACCCGCGGGGAGCCGATGCCCCATGCCCCCGCGGCCCGCGCCCGGCCCCCGCAGTCCCCCATTGGGGGGTAATCCCCGCCGCGCCCCACCACGCGTACGACCCCATGCCGCCCGGCACGCCGGGCGCCGGGCATCCGCCGCCGCTCGCTCGGCCGGGAGGGAGTCCGCCCTGTTCGGAGCGGCCCCCGGCCGGCCCGCCAGGGCCCGTACGGCCGGGCCGCGGCGGCATCCGGGCCCGGCCTCGGACGCCGGGTCACCCGGATAGGTGAACCCCGCGGACCGGTCCGCACGGGGGCCGACGCTCCTTGCCGGTCCCGGCAGCGCACCGGTAGAAGACTGCCGACCCAAGCTACTGCCCGGTATCTTCACCGGGCCCGGGAGAGCGGCGAGGCGCATGAACAGGACCCCCCGAACGACGTCCCCGATCACCGCCACGGAAGGCGACACGAAGCGCGGCACGAAGCGCGGCACGGCGCCCAGGAGCGCCGGAAGCGCCCACCCGGGCACCGCGGCGCGCAGCGGGCCGCCGCGGCGCCGTGACTCGCGGCGGCCTGCGGGCCCCGGTCCCGCGTCGTACGCACCCGGGTCGGTTTCGCGTACGGCGGCCGTGGCCGCCCGCCGAAGGGAGCGGGAGCGGCTGCCGCGCTACTGGTTCGCCAACCAGCTGCTGCTCACCCTGAGCGGCCAGCGCCCCGTCCACGCACTCCTCGGCCACACGCTCCCGGCGGCGTACGACCGGCTGATCGAGCTCGCGCCCCAGGCGCCGCTGCGGCCGCCGGGCGCCCGCGACAGCGCCCCCGTCGTACAGCGCTGCGGCGAGTACGAGCCGCGTCAGGGAGTCATCGAGGCGTTCGCCCGAATCGCCTGCGGCGACCGGCTGCGTGCGCTGGCCTTCCGCCTGGAACTCGGCCCCGACGCCCGCTGGCGCTGCGCCGCCATCGACATCGGCCCGACCGCCTAGGCCGTACCCGTAAAGGCCCCACAGCCCCGCTCCGGGGCCGCGGAGCGGCCCCGTGCCTCTCTGCCCCGATCCCATGGCGGGCGGCCCGGAACCGCCCGCACAGCCCCACCACACAGCTGCCCCGCACACACGCGCACACGCCGACGGGCCGGGGCCCGCGCCATCCGCGCGGGTCCCGGCCCGTCCTGAGCCGAATCAGCTGTCAGCCACCCAGCCGGGTCACTTCTTGCGGCGGCGGCCGCCCTTGTTCGCCTTGCGCCGCTCCGCGCGCGTCATACCGTCCGACTCGGAGCGGGGCGCGGGGGGCGTGTCGCCGTTGGTGAAGTCGCCTTCGACGACGCCGCCCTCGCCGTCGACCGTCGGGGCGGAGAAGTGCAGCCGGTCAGGGCGCTGCGGGGCCTCCAGGCCCTTGGCACGGATCTCGGGGCGGCCGTTGGGCGATCCGGCCGTCACGGCCGCGGGGACCGCGTCCTGGACATCCTCGCCGGCCGCCACGGGCTGCTTCTCGCCCTCCTCGACCGGGACCTCCTCGACCTGCTGCTCGACCTGGACCTCCAGGTTGAACAGGTAGCCGACGGACTCCTCCTTGATGCCGTCCATCATGGCCTGGAACATGTCGAAGCCCTCGCGCTGATACTCGACCAGCGGGTCCTTCTGGGCCATCGCGCGCAGGCCGATGCCCTCCTGGAGGTAGTCCATCTCGTAGAGGTGCTCGCGCCACTTGCGGTCCAGGACGGACAGCACCACGCGCCGCTCCAGCTCGCGCATGATGTCGGAGCCCAGCTGCTCCTCGCGCGCGTCGTACTGCTCGTGGATGTCGTCCTTGACCGCTTCGGCGATGAACTCGTCGGTGAGCCCGGCGCGGTCGCCGGACGCCTCCTCCAGGTCCTCGATGGTGACCTTGACGGGGTAGAGCTGCTTGAAGGCGCCCCAGAGCCGGTCGAGGTCCCACTCCTCCGCGAAGCCTTCGGAGGTCTCGGCGCTGATGTAGGCGTCGATGGTGTCGTCCATGAAGTGGCGCACCTGCTCGTGCAGGTCCTCGCCCTCCAGGACGCGGCGGCGCTCGCCGTAGATGACCTCGCGCTGCCGGTTGAGCACCTCGTCGTACTTCAGAACGTTCTTACGGGTCTCGAAGTTCTGCTGCTCGACCTGCGACTGCGCGGAGGCGATCGCGCGGGTGACCATCTTGTTCTCGATCGGGACGTCGTCCGGCACGTTGGCCATGGCCATGACGCGCTCGACCATCTGGGCCTTGAACAGCCGCATCAGGTCGTCGCCGAGCGAGAGGTAGAAGCGGGACTCACCGGGGTCGCCCTGACGGCCGGAGCGGCCGCGCAGCTGGTTGTCGATGCGGCGGGACTCGTGGCGCTCGGTGCCCAGCACATACAGCCCGCCGAGCTCCTTGACCTCCTCGAATTCGGCCTTGACCGCGGCCTCGGCCTTCTCCAGCGCCGCGGGCAGCCCGGCGGCCCACTCCTCGGCGTGCTCGACCGGGTCGAGGCCGCGCTGGCGCAGCTCCGCCTCGGCGAGGTCGTCGGGGTTGCCGCCGAGCTTGATGTCGGTGCCGCGGCCGGCCATGTTCGTGGCGACGGTGACCGCGCCCCTGCGCCCGGCCTGGGCGACGATCGAAGCCTCACGGTCGTGCTGCTTCGCGTTGAGCACCTCGTGCGGCACGCCGCGCTTGGCGAGCTGCTGGGAGAGGTACTCGGACTTCTCCACGGAGGTGGTGCCGACCAGGACCGGCTGGCCCTTCTCGTGCTTCTCGACGATGTCCTCGACGACCGCGTCGAACTTGGCCACCTCGGTGCGGTAGATCAGGTCGGACTGGTCGAGGCGGGCGAGCGGGCGGTGGGTCGGGATCGGGACGACGCCGAGCTTGTAGATCTGGTGGAACTCGGCGGCCTCGGTCATCGCCGTACCGGTCATGCCGGAGAGCTTGCTGTAGAGGCGGAAGAAGTTCTGCAGGGTGATCGTGGCGAGGGTCTGGTTCTCGTCCTTGATCTCCACCGCTTCCTTCGCCTCGATCGCCTGGTGCATGCCCTCGTTGTAGCGGCGACCGGCGAGGATACGGCCGGTGTGCTCGTCGACGATCATGACTTCGCCGTCCATGACGACGTAGTCCTTGTCCTTCTTGAAGAGCTCCTTGGCCTTGATCGCGTTGTTGAGGTAGCCGACCAGCGGGGTGTTGACCGACTCGTACAGATTGTCGATCCCCAGCCAGTCCTCGACCTTCGTGACGCCCGACTCGTGGATGCCGACGGTGCGCTTCTTCTCGTCGACCTCGTAGTCGCCGGTCTCTTCCTCGCCCTTCTGCGGGTTCGCCGCCTCGCCCCTGGTCAGGCGGGTGACCAGCTTCGCGAAGTCGCCGTACCACTTGGTGGCCTGGTCGGCCGGGCCGGAGATGATCAGCGGCGTACGGGCCTCGTCGACGAGGATCGAGTCCACCTCGTCGACGACGGCGAAGTTGTGGCCGCGCTGCACCAGCTCGTCCTTCGACCACGCCATGTTGTCGCGCAGATAGTCGAAGCCGAACTCGTTGTTGGTGCCGTAGGTGATGTCGCACGCGTACTGCTCACGGCGCTGCGCGGGGGTCATATTGGCGAGGATGCAGCCGACCTCGAGGCCGAGGAACTTGTGCACCCGGCCCATCCACTCCGAGTCGCGCTCGGCCAGGTAGTCGTTCACCGTGATCAGGTGGACGCCCTTGCCGGACAGCGCGTTCAGATACGCGGGGAGGGTGCCGACGAGGGTCTTGCCCTCACCGGTCTTCATCTCGGCCACATACCCCAGGTGCAGCGCCGCGCCGCCCATCAGCTGGACGTCGTAGTGGCGCTGCCCGAGCACCCGCTTGGCCGCCTCGCGCACAGTGGCGAACGCCTCGGGCATCAGGTCGTCAAGGGTCTCGCCGTCGGCGTACCGCTCCTTGTACTCGTCGGTCAGGGCGCGGAGCTCGGCGTCGGAGAGGTTGACGAAGTCCTCTTCGATGGAATTGACCTGGTCCGCGATGCGGTGCAGCTTGCGCAGGATCTTTCCTTCGCCTGCACGCATGAGCTTGTTGAGGACGGACACGTAGGCTGACTCCTTGCCGGTCGGGCCTGGCACGGTCGGGTGCGCTGGCGCGGCATTATCAAGGGGCGCAGGCCCCGCCGCAACGGCCATCGTAAGACAGGACCCCACCACGCCGGGAGGTCCGTCACTACGAGGAACCGTTGTCACCTCTCTGCGTGAACGTACGAGGCGCGCCGCAGGTGCCCCTGAACCGGGAAAACCGCTGCGATCCTCCCGGCCGCGGCTCACACTCTGGCCATGGAACCTGTCACCCTCACCACCGAGCGCCTGCTGCTGCGCCCCTTCCAGCCCTCCGACACCGACGCCGTCCACGCCGCCTGCCAGGATCCGGACATCCAGCGCTGGACCCCCGTGCCCGTCCCGTACAGGCGAGCGGACGCGGAGGAGTTCGTCCGGCGGATCTGCCCGCTGGAATGGCGGGACGACATCGGCTACCGCTTCGCCGTGGTGACCCGCGACGGCGGCGCGCTGGTCGGCGCCATGGCCCTGGTACGCCTGACCTGGCTGCGCACCGAGGAGCGCCTGGCGGAGCTGGGCTACTGGACGGTGCCTGAGCACCGGCGGCGCGGGTACACCGGCGAGGCGGCGCGGGCCGTGGTCGAGTGGGCCTTCACGGGGCTGGGGGTGGAGCGGCTGGAGTGGTGCGCCCAGGTCGGCAACGAGGGCTCGCGGGCGGTGGCGCTGGCGGCGGGGTTCCGGATGGAGGGGATCGACCGGGCGCGGATCGTCCACAACGGGACCCGGCGGGACGCCTGGCGAGCCGCGGTCCTGCCCTCGGACTGGGGGCTGCCCCAGGCGACGCCGTACCTGCCCGCGCCCGAGCAGAACGCGGAACCCGCCCGCGCCTGACCCGCACCTCGCACCTGGCACGCGCCGTCGCGGCCCTCGCTGTCAGTGGCGCCCTCTACGGTGTTCGGCATGACGATTGCAGCGTCCGAGTCCGCGTCCGGCCCCAAGAGCCCCAAGCCCGAGGTCACCCTGTCCGCCGACGAGGCGCGCCGGATCGCGCTGCGCGCCCAGGGGCTGCTCGGGGCGCCGGACCGGCGGGCCGGGGTGCGGGGGGTGCTGCGCCATCTGGGGGCGGTGCAGCTGGACACCATCTCGGTGCTGGCCCGCTCGCACGAGCTCATTCCGTACGCGCGGCTCGGCGCGGTCGGCCGGGCGGCGGTCGAGTCGGCGTACTGGACCGAGACCCATGCCTTCGAGTACTGGTCGCACGCCGCCAGTGTGCTGCCGATCGAGGAGTGGCCGTACTTCGCGTTCCGGCGCCGCGCCTACCGCGCCCGCCCGCACTGGTACCACGAGCTGCCGGACGGGGCGTACGAGACGGTCGTGAAGCGGCTGCGCGAGGACGGCCCGCTGACCGCGACGGAGCTGGGCGGGGCCAAGAACGGCGGCCCGTGGTGGGACTGGTCGGCGGCCAAGGTCGCCGTGGAGCGGGCGCTGATGTACGGCGAGGTGGTGTGCGTCGAGCGGCGCGGCTGGAAGCGGGTGTACGACCTGGCGGAGCGCGCCGTGCCGGACGTCCTGCGCCATGACGACCTGGACGACACGGAGTGTCTGCGGCGGCTGGTGGGGCTCGCCGGGCAGGCCCTGGGGGTCGGCACCCGCGCGGATATCGCCGACTACCACCGGCTGAAGGCCGAGCAGGTGGACGCGGTGATCGCGGACTCGGGCCTGGTGCCGGTGACGGTGGCCGGCTGGGACAAGGCGGCCTGGGCGGACCCGGAGGCGCTGGCCGCCCCGGTGCGCGGCCGCCATCGCACGACCCTGCTGTCGCCCTTCGACTCCCTCATATGGGACCGCGCCCGCACCGAGCGGATCTTCGGCTTCACCCACCGGCTTGAGGCGTATGTGCCCAAGCCCAAGCGGATCCACGGCTATTTCGCCATGCCGCTGCTGTCCGGCGGGCGGCTGCTCGGCCGCGTCGACCCGGCCCGCGAGGGGAAGACCCTGGTGGCCCGGCAGGTGTCGCTGGAAGGGCCCAAGGCCGTGGCGCCGATGGCCCGGGCGCTGCTGGAGGCGGCCGGGTGGGTGGGGTGCGATTCCGTGCGGATCGAGCGCGTCGACCACCCGGAGCTCGCCGCCGCGCTCACGGCGGCGGTCTCCTGACCGCTCACCGGACCGCCGGCCCGACCGGGTCCTGGCCACCGGCCTGACCGTGTCGCATCGGCCTGACCATGGCCCGGCCGCTCACCTGATCTCGAGGATCTTCTCCCGCATCGCATAGACCACGGCCTCCATCCGGGAGTGCAGCTGCAGCTTCTCCAGGATGTTGCGGACGTGGTTCTTCACCGTGTTCTCGCTGATGAACAGCTCCTTGGCGATGTCACGGTTGTTCATGCCCGTGGCCACCAGCTTGAGCACCTCCAGCTCCCGGTCGGTGAGCCGGGGCGCGGGCACCAGTCGCCGCTCGTCGGTGCGCTGGATCATCGACTTGAACTCGGTGAGGAGCTTGGACGCCATCGACGGGCTTATCTGCGACTGCCCGTCGGCGACCGCCCGGATCGCGGTGGACACCTCGTCGGTCGAGATCTCCTTGAGCAGATAGCCGGTGGCGCCCGCCTTGATCGCGTCGTAGAGGTCCGCCTCCTCATCGCTGATCGTCAGCATGATGATCTTCGCGCTGGGCGCCACCTCCTTGATGGAGGTGCACGCCTCGATGCCGCCGCGCTTGGGCATCCGCACATCCATCAGCACGATGTCCGGCAGCAGATCGGCCGCCTTGTCCACCGCCTCTGCGCCGTCCCCCGCCTCGCCGACGACCTGGATGTCCTCCTCCTGGGCCAGGACGATCTCCAGGCCGCGCCGGAAAAGCGCATGGTCGTCCACCACGAGGACCCGGATCGGCTCCCTGCGCGGCTCACCGCGCGGCTCGCCCCTGTCCCGTGCGACGCCGTGGTCATCGCCGTCGGTCGCGGGCCCGAAGCTGTCCGCCATCGTTCCTCCCCCTGAAGGCCATGGCCCCTGCTGTCCGCACTTGGCTGTGCATGGTGCTATACGGCGGCGACAACCGGTCTTCTCGATATGAGGGTTGGCCGCTGAGCCATGATTTCATGCCTGGCGGACGCTGTGGTGCCGCCGTGGTCGCACGGAGGTGCCCCGGGGGCGCATGGGTGCTCGGGGGCATCACGCCAGATGCGACCACGGACCACAGCGAGACCGTGCGGCACGCCCGCCGCACGGTCCCGTCCGTCCTGATCAGCCTCCCAGCGCGCCACCGGCGCCGCCGGGCTCCTCCCCGACGAACGCCTCGGGCTTGAGGTGGATGACCCCGTAGTCATAGCCATGGCGCCGGTAGACGACGCTGGGCTGGCCGGTGTCGGAGTCGACGAACAGATAGAAGTCGTGCCCGACCAACTCCATCTCATAGAGCGCCTGGTCGAGCGTCATGGGGGCGGCGGCGTGGGTCTTCTCCCGGACCACCAGGGGACCTTCGCCCTGGACCTCCAGCGGCCCCATCCTGGTGGTGGGGACGGCTTCCGACGTGCGCTGGGCGGCGATGATTTCCCCATGGCCGTTGATACGGGCCGCGTTCGGCACCGTCACGGCCACGTCGCTGGCGGGAATGCGGCCGTTGCCACGGCGCGTGTGGCGCTTGTCGTGCTGTTTGCGCATGCGCGCCTCCAGCTTGCCGGCTGCCAGGTCAAGCGCTGCGTACGGATCGGCAGCCGCGGCCTCCGCCCGGATCACCGGACCACGGGAGCGGAGGGTGATCTCCACTCGGTCGCAGCGGTCGGCCTGCCGGGGGTTGTGCTCCTTGGACACCTCGACGTCGAGGCTGATCACCTTGCCGTCGAGCTTCTGGATCTTGTCCAGCTTCAGCTTCTCGGCCACGTGCTTCCGGAACCGCTCGGGCACCTCTGTTTTACGGCCCTTGACGACGATGTCCACGCAGAACTCCGTTCCCGGGTCGCTCCGTCAAAGTCGGAGCTCATCCGTTGTGCACTGGGCTCCGGAATTTCTCCGGAGCTTGCTGCCTGGCGGCTTCACCCCCTCCTCCCCGATGGCCAAGATCGCCACCCCTTCTTGTCATTAAAAGCGAAAAGGCACACGAAGCACGCCAAGCGGATAATGCGAGCTATTGCGCTCGCCGTTCCTCACAACCGAACATAGCTCGCCCGGCCGGAAGTCGGCACCCCCTACCGGCACGTACCTCCGATCAGGTGTTTACGTCCGCTTATCATCAGCAACGATGGGCGTTCGTATTCAGTTCCACTTGGTGATGGCACCGCGATCTTGGTGAACGAGCGCGGGGCGGCCGTGGTGTCCGAGCGCGGGGCAGCCATGGAGATCGAGGGTGGGGCACCCATCGCGAACGCGCGGGGCGCGGCCGCCACGACGGCGGCGCCTGCGACCGGGCCGCCCGCGGCCCGCACCGCCCGCGCGGCCTCCGCGAGCGACGCTCCCGTGGTCATCAGATCGTCCACCAGCACCACCGGGCCCTCTGCCAACAGCCGCCCGCGGCCTGGAGCCACACCCAGCGCCCCGGTGAGATTTTCCAGCCGGCGCCGCGCGTCCAACCCCGCCTGATCGGTCACCGCCCGCAGCTGCCGCAGGACCGGCAGCATCCGCGCGGGCCGCCCGCCGCGCCGCAGCACCCCCGCCGCCGCCAGCGCGATGCGCCGGACCGGATCATGACCGCGCGCCGCGACCGCCCGCCGCGCCGAGGGCACCGGCACCAGCAGCAGCGGCCGCCAGGAGCGGTGACGGGCATGGGGACGGGCATGGGGACGGGCACGCGGATGCGGATGCGGATGCGGACAGGCCGCGCTCACCGCCGACGCCAGTGCCTCGCCCAGCGCCGCCGCCAGCCGCAGCTCTCCCCGCTCCTTGTGCGCGAGCAGCACCGCTCTGGCCTCGTCCTCGTAGGCAACCGCCGCATGGACGGGCGGCAGCCCCGGCGGGGGCGGGCTGGGCCGCACCGGCCGCGCCCCGGCCCCGTACAGCGCCGCGCGGCACCGCCCGCACAGCGCGCCGCCCGACCGGCCGCACCCCGCACAGCCGGTCGGCAGCACCAGTCCGGCGATCTCCCGACTCCACATCCACATGGGCCCACTGTCGCGTCACCCTCACGGCCCCGCCACTCCTGTGGACAACCCTGTGGATAACTGCGGGCCAACCACGGTGTGACCGCGCCCATCCGGGTGAACGCGCCCCCATCCTGTTGACAGCCATCCTGTTGACAGCCGACCGGTCGACGCCCAGTCGGCCGAGGACCAGGACCAGGACCAGCCCAGGGCGAGCCGGAGGAGGTGGACCGCTACCCCGGATACACCGGAAGCGACCCCTCCTTGGCCACGGTCTTCCAGTCCGTATTCGGCGGCAGCCGTACGATCCCGTCGTTCGTCGTCTCGGCGATCAACGGCCGGTTCGGCCCCTCGAAGGCCGCGACCGACTCCACACCGTTCGGCCCGGGCACGGCCGGGACGTCAGCCGGCGAGCCGTCCGTCTCGACGTACTGCAGCCGCTGCACCCCACCCGACTCACGGCCCGCGACCACCAGCCGGCTGCCCCCGGCCCATGAGACGGCGTCCACGTCCTCCAGCCGCGGAGAGACCGAGTGCAGCCCCCGCACCGACAGCTTGGGAGCTTCCTCGCCGCCCCACCGCTCGACGCGGCCGAGCCGCAGCGTCGTATGCCCGGCGCGCTTGACCAGCATCGCGATCCGGGTGCCGTCCGCGGACATCCGCAGCGCCGTGATCACCCCGCGGTTCAGATCAGGCAGCTGGACCTCGTCCGCCTTCTCCTCGCCCTCACGCAGCCGCAGCAGCTTGGGTCGCTGTGGATTGCGGTCGGCGACCCACAGGCCGCCGAGGCCGTCCCAGCTGGGCGCCGACAGCCCGTGCTCCGCGCTGCCGCCCTGGCTGCGCAGCCTCGCCTTGCCCAGCTGGACGCCGGACCTGAGCTCGGTCACATACAGCGAGCGGCCGTCCTTGGTGACCCCCGCGGCAAGCCGCTCGTCCCGGGACACCGCCACCGACCCGAGGCCGACGCCGTCCTCACCGAACGGCCCCGGCACGGCCTGCGGCTGCCGCGCGTCGTCGGACAGCCGGACCACCCGGTCGTCGGCGTCCACGAAGTACTGATGGTCGCCGCGGCCGATGACCCCCTCCGGAGCGAAGGAGCGCGCGGCGTCGCGCGACAGCGTGCACAGCTCCGCGCCGTCCTGCCGCTCCAGCCGCACGCTGCGGATCTCCGACGCCGGCTGCCCCAGTCCTTGGACCGTGAACAGCAGCTGGGCCGCCATACGGGCGCAGCGCGCCTGGCCCACATGCGCCGCGCGGTCGCTGAGCCGCACCTTCAGCGCGTTCGAATCGTCCGGCGACACCTTCTCGTCCCGGCCGCCCAGCTTCGTACCCGAGGGGAAGGAGGTGCTGACCACCGGGTCGAGCCAGCTCGTCGGCCCGTCCAGGAGGGCCTTCACGGCCGCGGTGACCGGGTCGACGCCCTGCCGCAGATAGACCGGGTCGGCGACCAGGACGCCCTGCCCCGCCCGCGAGTTCCCGGCGTCCGGGCCCAGCTCGGCGAAGTAGTACTTGTTGACCGACTCATACATCCGCTGGAAGTCGGGCTCGCCCAGCACCAGGCCGCGCGGCAGCCGGTCGATCCGCCACTCCGACCCCACCTTCGACAGATGGACGCGCTCCACGTAATCGCCCTCAGAGGGCCGGTACGCGTGCGTGGCGTCCACCGTGGCGATCCGCTTGCCGGAGAGCACCACGGTCCTCCCGTCGCTGTCCCGGTCTCCCGGATCGGCCTCCACCCGCACCTCCGGCGCCTGTGCGAGCACCGTGGTGGCGGCCAAGGGGGCCCACTGCCGTGCGGCGCCCTTGGTCAGGTACTCCTTGGCCGTGGCCAGGTTCCCCTCGTCGCTGGTCGTCGCCTCCAGGAAGCCGTTGACGAGCTCGGTGGGCTGCTCGCCCTTGCCCGGGCTCACCCCGTACACCTGCACCCGCGTATCGACGTCCGTACGCGGCGAGGAGTCCACCCGGCGCACATCCCCGCTGTCGGGCATCGAGGCGCAGCCGGAGAGCAGCAGCGCGCCGCAGGCGAGCAGCGCGGGCGCGCCCAGCTGCCGGCGCGTGCGGCGGAGGCGGTAGCGGTCAGCGCCCACGGGGGCGGCCCTCCCGTTCGGTCGGTGTCGTGTGTGCCGTATCGGCCGCCGCATCAGCCGCCGTGTGTGCCGTATCGGCCGCGGTATCAGCCGCCGTGTCGACCGCACCCGGCCGCGGGCCCGGCGCAGCCGACGGGCCTCGGGCAGCGCCCCGGGGCACCACGCGGGCGCCGTTGCCCGGCAGCGCCGTGGGGTCGGCCGTCGGTGTGGGCAGGCCCGTGCCGCCGGGGAGCCGCGGCAGGTCGGCGCCGGACAGCGCGGACTTCGACTGCGCAGGTACGGCCGCCAGCCGCTCCCCCGCGCCCTCGCGCGAAGCCGACCCTGCGGCCCCGGTGGCCTCCGCACCCCGCCCCGACGCCAGGTTGCGCCGGGAGTCCTCGGGCTCCAGCGGGATGGGCGAGCCGCGCAGCGTGTCGCCCGCCGTACGCGGCAGGGTCAGCCGGAACTGCGAACCGCCACCGGGCTCGCCCCACGCCTGCAGCCAGCCGCCGTGCAACCGCGCGTCCTCCACCGCGATCGACAGGCCGAGGCCCGTGCCGCCCGTCGTACGGGCACGGGCCGGATCGGCCCGCCAGAAGCGGTTGAAGACGCGGGTCGCCTCGCCCGGCTTGAGCCCGACGCCGTAGTCGCGCACCGCGACCGCGACCGCTCCGCCCGCAGCGGCCAGCCGCACGATCACATCCCGGCCCTCGCCGTGCTCCACGGCGTTGACCACGAGATTGCGCAGCACCCGCTCCACCCGCCGGGCGTCCGCCTCCGCCATCACCGGCTGCTCGGCGCCGCGCACCACGACCCGGGTGCCCTTGGCCTCGGCAAGCGGCTCGGCCGCGTCGACCACCCGGGTCACCACATCGCGCAGATCGATCGGCTCGGCCTCCAGAGCGGCCGCGCCCGCGTCGAACCGGCTGATCTCCAGCAGATCCGACAGCAGCGACTCGAACCGGTCGACCTGCCCCCACAGCAGCTCGGCGGAGCGCGCCGTGATCGGGTCGAAGTCCTCGCGCGCGTCATGGATGACATCCGCCGCCATCCGTACGGTCGTCAGCGGCGTCCGCAGCTCATGGGAGACGTCCGAGACGAAGCGGCGCTGCATCCGGGACAGCTCCTCCAGCTGCATGATCTTGACCTGGAGGTTCTGCGCCATCTTGTTGAACGACTCGCCGAGCCGCGCGATGTCGTCCTCGCCGGTGACCTTCATCCGCTCCTGCAGCAGACCGGCCGCCAGCCGCTCGGAGATCCCAGCGGCCATCCGTACCGGCGTGACCACCTGCCTGACCACCACCCAGGCGATGGCGCCGAGCAGCACCACCACGAAGACCCCGGCCGTCGCCAGCGTCCCCTTCACCAGGCTGAGCGACTTCTCCTCCTGCGTGAACGGGAAGAGGTAGTAGAGCTGGTAGGGCTCGCCGCGGTTGTCGTTGAGCCGCTTGCCGATGATCAGCGCGGCCTCGGAGTCCTCGGAGCTGTTGTGCAGGATCCGGCCGTACTGCTCGTACGGCGTGGTGCGCGCATCGTCCACCTTCTTGCGCAGCTCGGCCGGGACGCTGTCCTGCTTGACGTCGCCGGAGACGCGCGCCCCACGGCTGACGACGCGGGGCGTATCGCCCGAGGCGGAGCTGAGCGCCACCACCGAGTACGCGCCCTTGCCGCCGCTGGCAAGCTGCGTCACCAGCTCGTTCAGCCAGCTGCCTGCGTCCTGGCCGCCCCGGCCACGGGCGTCGGCCCCGTCCCCGTTACGAGTGTCTCGGTTGCGGTCGGCCATCTGCTCGGCGACCTGGAACCCGCCGGCGGCCTGCCCCTGCGCCGCATGACGCTTGGCGTCCAGCAGCCCATTGCGCACCTGCCCGATGACGACCAGGCCGAGCAGCAGCACCACTCCGAGCGACATCAGCAGGGTGGTCGCGACCACCCGCAGCTGGATATTGCGCCGCCACAGCCGGGCAGCGGGCAGCAGCGGACGGCGCACCCACCGCCCGAACAGCCGGATCAACGGATGCGCGGGGCCGCCCGACGCCCCGTCCGGCAGCAGCTGCCCACCGCTCCACAGCCGCCGCAGCAGCGGAATCTCACCCGCCGGGTCGGCGGGCCGCCCCGGACGCGCACCCTCCGGGGCTCCACCCGCCGGTCTCCCGGCAGGCGGAGCCGAGCCGACCTCCGGCATCTCAGCTGGGCCCGGCCTTGTAGCCGACGCCGCGCACGGTCACCACGATCTCCGGCCGCTCCGGGTCCTTTTCGACCTTCGAGCGCAGCCGCTGCACATGCACATTGACCAGCCGGGTGTCGGCGGCATGCCGATAGCCCCACACCTGCTCGAGCAGCACCTCACGGGTGAAGACCTGCCACGGCTTGCGCGCCAGCGCGACCAGCAGATCGAACTCCAGCGGCGTCAGCGCTATCGACTGGCCGTCCCGCTTCACCGAGTGGCCGGCCACATCGATCACCAGATCCCCGATGGCCAGCTGCTCCGGCGCCGGTTCCTCCGACCGCCGCAGCCGCGCGCGAATCCGCGCCACCAGCTCCTTGGGCTTGAACGGCTTGACGATGTAGTCATCCGCCCCGGACTCAAGACCGACCACCACATCGACCGTGTCGCTCTTCGCGGTCAGCATGACGATCGGCACCCCGGACTCGGCCCGGATCAGCCGGCACACCTCGATGCCGTCCCGCCCGGGGAGCATCAGATCGAGCAGCACCAGATCCGGTTTGGTCTCGCGGAAGGCGGCGAGAGCCTTGTCGCCATCCGACACGAACGACGGTTCAAAGCCTTCGCCGCGCAGCACGATGCCGAGCATCTCTGCCAGTGCGGTGTCGTCGTCGACGACAAGGACGCGTCCCTTCATATCGACATCATCCCATTACCCGATCGTGACCTGGCGCACAGCTCCGCGATACCGTCCGCGGTGACCGGCGAGACGGCCCCCGCCTCGGTGACGATGGCAGTCACCAACTCCGGTGGTGTGACGTCGAAAGCCGGGTTGTATGCCTGCGTGCCCAGCGGCGCGACGGGTATCCCGGTGCCCGCGTGCGCACCCGCCGCCGGAGCATAGGGCACTGTGATGTCTGTCACTTCATGTCCCGGGCGCTGCTCGACCTCGATCGACGCGCCGTCCGCGGTGGCCAGGTCCAGCGTGGTGGTCGGCGCCACGACGACGAACGGCACATGGTGGTAGCGGGCCAGCACCGCCAGCGGATAGCTGCCGACCTTGTTGGCCACCGAGCCGTCCGCGGCTATCCGGTCCGCGCCGATCAGAACCGCGTCGACCTCTCCCGCCGCGAACAGCGAACCCGCCGCGTTGTCGGTGAGCAGCGTGTACGCCATGCCCGCGCGGGCCGCCTCGTACGCGGTCAGCCGCGCGCCCTGCAGCAGCGGGCGTGTCTCGTCCACCCACAGCCGCCGCAGCTGCCCGGCCCGGTGCACCGCCGCGGCCACGGCCAGGGCGGTGCCCCCGCCGCCGGAGACCAGCGCGCCGGTGTTGCAGTGGGTCAGGATGCGGTAGCCGCCCGCGGGCAGCAGTTCGTCGAGGAGGGCCAGGCCGTGCTCGGCCATCCGCTCGCTGGCCTCGGCGTCCTCCCGGTGCAGCGCGCGGGCCTCGGCCAGGGCCGCGGCCGCGGCCCCCTCGGCGTCCGCCCCGCCCTTCGCCGCCGCGTGGTACGCGGCGGCGGCGCGGCGTACCCCGTAGCCGAGGTTGACGGCCGTCGGCCGGGCGTGCGCCAGCGATTCGGCGGCCTCGTCCACATCGAAACCGCGCACCGCGGCGAGGGCGACACCGTAAGCCCCGGCGATACCGAGCAGCGGAGCGCCCCGTACGGCGAGCGAACGGATCGCCTCCACCAGCACCGGTACGTCGGTGCACACCAACTCGACCTCTTCGGCGGGAAGTCGCGTCTGGTCCAGGATCACCAGCACGGGACCTTCCGGCGGTTCCTCCCAGCGCAGCGCGAGCGCGGCGGGCGATACGTCGGCGCCCCGGTCCACTGAGTGCTGATCAGCCATTGGTCCAGTCTGCCCTCTGCGGCCCCAAGTATTGAAGGCCCCAGCATTGGAGGCCCCAAGTATTGAATCGTCCGCCACGCCCGACGCCCACCGTCCGGGCACGTCCACCGTGGCACGATGACTGCCAACCTGCCGCCGCCGCGCACGCGCGACAGCCCGGCGGCCGCCCTTCGCCCTTACGGGACCGACCTCATGGAGCGACGATGAACGACTCTCCGGGCTGGGCACCGCCCGGACCGTCCCCCACCGATGAACCGCAGCAGCCACCGCAGCAGCCGGCGCAGGGCCCGACAGGACAGAGCCCGGGCCCTGTCCTGCCCGATCAGCCTGGACCGGACCGCGCTACGGCAAAAAGCCCCACGGCGGACGGCCCTGCGACGAACGGGTCCACGGCGGACGGGACAGCTGCGGATCAGGTGGCGGCGGACCGACCCTCATGGGGCGCGAAGTGGGCGGAGCGGCAACCACCCGCAGGGCACTGGACGGCGCGCCCCGGCGGCGTCCCCGAGCCACCACCCGCCCCTCCGCCGGGCCCCGCGGGTCCGGGCGGTCCAGCAGGCCCTGCCCCGTACGGAAGTTGGGGGGCCGGCTGGACCCCGCCGCCGCCCGCACCGCGGCCCGGTGTCATCCCGCTACGGCCCCTGAGCGTCGGCGAAATCCTCGACGGGGCGGTGTCCACCCTGCGCGCCCACTGGCGGCCGGTGCTCGGCGTGTCCCTTGCCGTCGCCCTCGTCACCCAGGCCGCGACCACGGTCGCCACGGGACTGTGGTTCCAGGACACGAACGGGCTCGACTCGCTCGAGAACGACCCGAATCCGAGCGTACGAGAGGCCCTGGACGCCCTCGGCCACGCTCTGCAGGGCAGTGCCGTCCCCTTGACGGCCGGGGTCCTCGGCACGATGGTCACCACGGCCCTGCTGACGATCGTGATCGGCCGGGCCGTACTGGGACGGTCCGTGTCACCCGGCGAGGTGTGGCGCGATGCCCGCCCGCGCCTGCTCCAGTTGTGCGGCCTGCTGCTCCTGCTGCCCGGACTCGTGGCCGCCACCTTCGCCGCCGGTCTGGCGCCGGGACTCCTGCTCATCGCCGCCGACGCGGACAGCGAAGGCGCGGCGCTGGCCCTGCTGGGCGGGCTCGGCGCGACAGCCGCCACCCTGTGGCTCTGGATCCGCTACAGCCTCGCCGCGCCCGCCCTGATGCTGGAGAAGCAAGGACTCAGCGCGGCCATGCGCCGCTCGGCCAAGCTCGTGGGCGGCGCGTGGTGGCGAATGCTCGGCATCCAGCTTCTCGCGCTGCTCATCGCCTTCGTCGTCTCCGCCGTCGTCGAGATCCCGACCAGCATCGTCGGGATGGCCATCGGCGGTGACAATGCGATGGACTGGCTTTCTGGCGAGTCCGTCTCCGTCAGCTGGACGTTTCTGGTGGTCATCGGAGTCGGCGGGGTCCTCGCCTCAGCCATCACCTTGCCGATCAGCGCGGGTGTCATCGCGCTCCTCTACGTGGACCAGCGCATCCGCCGCGAAGCCCTCGATCTGGAGCTCACCCACGCCGCCGAGATCCGGGACAACGAAAAATAAAAAAGCCTCGGTCCTGGGTATCTTTCGATACCCAGGACCGAGGCTAAAAATTGTTCGGCGGCGTCCTACTCTCCCAC
>NZ_JBHWES010000041.1:0-105185 GCF_042734105.1 Streptomyces sp. NPDC059679
GGTTGGTGGGGTTGGTGGGGTTGGTGGTGATGAGGGGGGTGTGGGGTGGGTGGTAGGTGAGGGTTTCGGCGGTGGCGCGGAGTTCGTTGAGGAGGGGGTCGATGTGGTGTGAGTGGAAGGCGCCGCTGACTTTGAGGGGTGTGGTCTTGCGTCCGATGGTGCGGAAGTTTTCGGCTGTGGTGTCTACGTCGTGGCGGTCACCGCTGATGACCACGGACCCGGGTGCGTTCACGGCCGCGAGTGAGATGCGTCCTTCGTGTTGTGTGAGGTGTTCGTGGAGTTCGTCGGGGTCGGCTTGGAGGGTGGTCATGGCGCCGGTGGTGGGGAGGGTTTGCATGAGGTGGGCGCGGGTGGTGATCAGGCGGGCGGCGTCGGGGAGGGTGAGGATCCCGGCGAGGTGGGCTGCGGTGATCTCTCCGAGGGAGTGGCCGGCGTAGTAGTGGGGGGTGAGGCCGTAGTGTTCGGTGACCAGGCGGTGCAGGGCGACCTGGAGGGCGAAGAGCGCGGGCTGGGCGTAGCGGGTCTGGTGCAGCAGCTGCGCCGTGTCGGTGTCGGTGTCCGGTTCGGCGAACATGACGTCCCGCAGGGGCCGGTCGAGGTGCGGGTCGAGGTGTGCGCAGGCTTCGTCCATGGCTGCGGCGAACAGCGGGAACGTCCGGTACAGCTCGTGTCCCATACGAGGGCGCTGGGTGCCCTGTCCGGAACACACGAACGCCAGCTTCCCCGCACCCGTCGCCACGCCTCGTACCAGGTTTTCGTGTTCCTCGTCGGCCTCCAGGGCCCTCAGGCCATCAAGGAAGGCTTCGCGGTCGGGGCCCAGGAGTACGGCACGGTGGTCGAAGGCCGTGCGACCGGTGGCCAGCGCATACCCGACATCGGCCAGACCCACCTCAGGGTGAGCTGTCAGGTAGGTGCGCAGTTGCGCTGCCTGCGCCCGCAGCGCCTGTTCGGACTTGGCCGACACCATCCACGGAGAGGAAGAAGTAGAGCCAGTGCCAGGTTCCCTGTCTTGTGCGGGTGGTGCCTGTTCGAGGATGACGTGGGCGTTGGTGCCGCTGACCCCGAACGACGACACCCCCGCACGCCGCGCGTGACCCGTCTCCGGCCACGGCACCGCCTCCGTCAGCAGCCGCACCCCGCCCGAGGACCAGTCCACATGCGGCGACGGCTCCTGGACGTGCAACGTCCGCGGCAACATCCCATGCCGCATCGCCATCACCATCTTGATGACACCCGCAACACCCGCCGCAGCCTGCGCATGCCCGATATTCGACTTCACCGACCCCAGCCAGACCGGTTGATCGTCGGGGCGTTCCTGACCGTAAGTCGCCAGCAACGCCTGCGCCTCGATCGGATCACCCAGCCGCGTCCCCGTACCATGCCCCTCCACCACATCCACATCCGCCCCGCCAACCCGCGCACTGGCCAACGCCTGCCGGATCACCCGCTGCTGCGACGGACCATTCGGCGCCGTCAAACCATTCGACGCCCCATCCTGATTCACCGCACTACCCCGCACCACCGCCAACACCCGATGCCCCAACCGCCGCGCATCCGACAACCGCTCCACCAACAACATCCCCACACCCTCAGCCCACCCCGTACCATCCGCACCCACCCCAAACGCCTTGCACCGCCCATCCACCGACAACCCCCGCTGCCGCGCAAACTCCAGGAAAATGCGTGGGGTCGACATGATGGCCACTCCACCCGCCAGCGCCATGGAGCATTCCTCGGCCCGCAGTGCCTGGCAGGCCAGATGCAGGGCGACCAGCGACGACGAACACGCCGTGTCGACAGTGACCGCAGGTCCTTCCAAGCCCAGCGTGTAAGCGATTCGGCCCGATGCGATGCTTCCCGCGCTGCCGGTGAGGATGAAGCCCTCGGCGGACTCCGGGGGCCTTGAGGCGTGTCCGACGGGGTAGTCCGGTGGATTGATGCCGGTGAACACGGCGGTCCGGCTGCCGCGTACGGAGGTCGGATCGATGCCGGCGTGCTCGAAAGCCTCCCAGGAGGTCTCCAGCAGCAGCCGCTGCTGCGGGTCCATCGCCAGCGCCTCACGGGGTGAGGTCTCGAAGAAGTCGGCGTCGAATCCGGCGGCGTCGTAGAGGAAGCCACCGTGTCGCGTGTAGCAGGTGCCGGATCGGTCCGGGTTCGGGTCGTACAGCCGCTCGATGTCCCAGCCACGGTCGGTGGGGAAGTCCCCGATCGCGTCCCGCTCCGCCACGATCAGCTGCCAGAAGTCCTCCGCGGACCGTACCTCGCCCGGGAAGCGACAGGCCATGCCGACAATGGCGATGGGTTCTTGCTCCCGCTCGGTGACCTCGTAAAGACGACGGCGAGTCCGGTCCAGGTCCGCGGTCACTCGCTTCAGGTAGCTAAGGAGTTCGTCTTCGTGCACCAAAGTGGGATCACTTTCTTGAGCGTCCTTGAACACGCATGGCCGCTCGGCAGAGGCAGCAGTCAGAAGCAGACGTTCATGGACTTATATGCCAGTGCGGAAGAACGGCGGTCGCATTGGACTTGAATGCACCTCGAGTAGCGGCGCGAGCGCCGCCGGTCCATGCCGAAGAGGGTTCGATGCGCCGAAAGAGTTCGACGCGCCGAGAAGAGCTCGACGCGCCGAGAAGTGTTCTGGGAGACAGTTGGGCCCGCTGTTCCCACCACGGGGGTATGGGAACAGCGGGCCCAGGCGGCCGAGATGGTGGCCGGGTATCAGGTGCGGTAGGCGTAGTACGCGGAGTTCGGGTACGACGAGAGGAGGCTGGACAGCGACCGCCGGTAGGTGTCGGTGTCGTGGTAGGTGAGGTACGGGACGCCGCTCGTGCTCCGGTACGAGGTGATCATGGTGTGATCCTTGGCGCCGTCCTTGTCGAAGTCCACCTGAAGGACGTCACCGATGTCCATCTGGTAGGCGTTCGTGAGGGCGGTGGTCCGCTTCGCGGTCTGCGTGAACCAGGACCACTCGTTGACGCCGACCCAGGTGTCGGACTGGCTCGACGTGTTGTACCACCAGGTGTCGTAGTCCTCGGTGGAGGTGGTGTCGTTTTTCCAGCCGCCCGCGTAGAGGGACTGGCTGATGTAGTTGGTGCAGTCCCCGCCGGCGCTGTTGAAGCGGCGGTATGCGGTGTTGTAGTTCTTCCAGTACTTCTCGGCGTACGTCGCCATCGCCGCGTAGTCGTACGTGGTGCCGGTGCCGAGGTTCTTGGGCTTGGCCGGCGCCGGGTACGTGGTGGCGGCGCGGGGGGCGTCGATGATGGCGCTCGGGCGCACCGGGGCCGTCTTCGTCGCCGGGACGGGCTCGTTGATCGCGCGGGGGCCCTTGTCCGTGCCGCGGACGTTCACCAGCTGCCAGGTGCCGTCCGTCTGTGCCGTGAAGGTGAGTTCGTGGTGCGCGGTGAAGCCGGTGGTCGGGGGCTCGTCGCCGCGGATCTTCTCGTAGGTGAGGGTGGTGGCTTCGGTGACGCGGACCGTGGCCTTCCGCCCCTCCACACGGGTGCTGTCGACGGTGGTCTTCGTGTCGGCGTCGCTGTAGGCCTCGCCGAGCACGGCCAGCCGGGCGCGCGTGTCCTGCACGGAGGCCAGGCTGGTGCTCTCCGCACGGGAGGCCGCGGGCGAGAGCCGCACGTTTCCCTGCGACTTCACTGCCGTGCGGGCGAGTTGAGGCCGGTCGAGCAGAGCGGCGGTGCGGTCGGTCAGTACGGCGTCCGCTATTCGGCCGAAGGACGCGATGGTCGTCTGCGTCGCCGCGGGCGCCGAGGCGTCGGCGGTGCCGGTGGCGTCGGCTGCGTGGGCGGCGGACAGGGGCAGCAGCGTGGCGGACAGCACGGTCGCGGCCACGGTTGAGTAACGGCTCAACGTCCGAGATCTCACTGGGATTCTCCTTGACCCCGGGTGGTCTGACCCGGGTGTCCGTCATCTTTGCACGTTCTCCTCAACCTCCTCAGTTGCTTCACGATATATCCGGTCTGATGTGGTCCCTTCGCGGTCGATCGCCACGCCTGCCCGCCCGCGCTACCCGCCGCCCCTACCCGCAGCCCCCGGACGGAGATGTCCGTGCCGCCTGCTATCCAGGAGCCATGGAAGACACGACGTACCCCGAATTGCTGGGGACCATCGATGAGTTCGCCGGGACGCTGGACCCGAAGGAGCGGGTAGCCCGCCTTTACGACCTGATGGCTCCGCTGCTCGACCGTGTTGCGCAGGAGGATGAGGAGTTCAGCGATGAGCCTGTGCTGACGCCCGCGGATGTGATGCGCGGGCTCCTTCACGTTGCCGCAGGTGAGCTAGCCGACGTCGATGCGGTCTATGACCATCTGACCGCCATGGGCCTGTACTACTGCGAGGATCAGGCCCCGGAGCGGCATGTGGTGTCCCAGACGGCGTTCGCTGCGGCGGTCTGGCTGCGCCTGCTGACCGGGCGGGAGTTGCGAACGACAAGCCTTGATGACGACGAGGATCTGGTCCCGCCGTTCGCCCCCTCGGAGTTCACGCAGATCATCGACCTTCTGGCCTGGACTCGATCGGGTCAGACGTACATGTTCTGGGGGGATGCCCTCACCAATCCCGACTTCTGTGATTTTCCGGCCGCTATACGTGAGCTCGGGGCGATGCACATGGAGATCACTGCCTCAGGGCGCCGGAAGAACGGGTGAGGGTGCTGTCATGGGCGACGCAACACAACACACGCTCCGTGGATTCGCGGAGGTCCTGGTCCGCCTGGGCATAGCGACGGAGGAGCAGGCCGCGGTCGGTCTGGCGGAAGCCGCCGGGATCGGCATGGACCTCGATGAGGACTTCGACAACCCCGACGAGCTGACCTTCCTCGTCGGCGAATGCGGCCTCGGCTTCCAGACGCCCGAAAAGGCGATGGGCGATCTCGAGGACGGGTATGAGGAGTTGCTGCTCGACGCGGCGGCGTGCGTGGGCGGCTCGGTGGTGGTCGACGATGTCGAGCTGGTGAAGGACGAGGACGGAGAGCAGTATCTGCACTTCCGGCGCAACGGCCGGTCGATATGGCACCCGGCGGAACACCTCTCCGACAGCACGCGCTACATGGACTGGAACACCACCTTCGAGGCCATAGGCGACCTCGTGCCCGGTAACGACGATCCACGGAGTTTTTACCAGCTGGACGAGGATTCCTATGACGCCTGGTGGCTTCTGCTCACGCCCGAACAGGCCGAGGGCCTGAAGGAGTTCGGTCTGCCGTTGCCGGTGGATGTCGGCAATTGGGTGCGTGACGAGATGCCCACGGCGGAACCCGGCACGCTCGCGTGGTACATGGAGGACGACCGCCTGCACGCCAGTGAGGAGTCCCGCCGGTGTCTCGACGAGTGGCTGACCCCCATGGATGCCGCGCTGGACCGGTGGCGTGCGGCCCATCTGCCCGGTGACTTCCCCTTCGACTACTCACCGGACTCGCTCTTGGCGCTGGAGAGGCTTGTGCTGGACCGTTTCGACGGCCCCGCCCCGCTGGAAGCGGCGGCCGGTGCCGGAGACGAGTTCTACACGGGAGCGGTGCGGTACGTGGGTGAGACCGCGCTGCGGATGTGGCCGTGCCGTTGGACGTACCGGCACTCCGACGACCCCTTGATGGTGTTCACCAACGAGCCGATGATCTGTCCCAACGCCCCGGGGAGATTCGCGTGGGAGGTCTCTCCCCGCTACGCGCTGCGCACCCTCGTACAAGACCGCACGCCTCATAGCCTGCGGGAGTACCTGAGCACGGTCGGGGATGCGGTCGACAGCCACCACAAGGCGCTCCGCGCCCGCACCCGTTAGCCGGCCAGTATCCAGCGGCGTCCGCTCGTCACGCCCGCCAGCTGTATCGGCGCTCCGGCCGGCCGGCGCTGCCGTAGCGCAGCGCCACATCGGCGTGGCCGGTGTCGTGGAAGTACTCCAGGTAGCGGCGGGCGCTCACCCTGGAGACGCCGGTGGCGGTCGCCGCCTCGGTGGCGGAGAGGGTGCCGTCCGCGTCGCGGAGCGCCCGTTCGATCAGGTCGGCGGTCTCCACGCTCATGCCCTTCGGCAGGGCGTTGCCCGCCGCGGGCGCGAACGCCCCGGCCAGGGCGCGGTCCACGTCGGCCTGGCCGCGGACGACGGTGGTGAGCAGGCGCCCGCGCCGGGTCGCGTACCGTTCGAGGCGGGGCTGCAGGTCCTCGTAGTCGAAGGGCTTGAGGAGGTAGTCGACGACGCCGTGGCGTACGGCGTCGCGCACCGCCTCGGCCTCGCGGGCCGCGCTGATGACCAGGACGTCGCAGTCGTGTCCGGCGGTGCGCAGCCGCGGGATGACATCGAGACCGAAGACATCCGGCAGGTACAGGTCGAGCAGGACGAGGTCGGGGCGCAGCTCGTCCACGGCCTTGATCGCCTGCTCGCCGGTGTGGGCGGTGCCGACGACCCGGAAGGAGGGGACTCGTTCGACGAATGTGCGGTGGACACGGGCGACCATGAAGTCGTCGTCGACGACCAGGACGTCGATGGTGCCGGTCGGCTCGGTCATGGGGCAGCTCCTTCCGCCACCGCGCCGGTGGGGTGGCCGACGGACATGCGCGCGGTGAACATGGCGCCCTCGGCCGTATTGGTGACCGCGATCTCTCCGCCGCGGCGCTCGCAGACGAGACGGGTCAGGGCGAGCCCGATACCGCGCTCGCCCTCTTGGGCGGCCTTGGTGGTGAAGCCGTGTGCGAAGACTTCCTGCGCGAGTTCGGGGGCGACGCCGGGGCCCGAGTCGCGGACCACGATCTCCACACTGGCTGCGTCCTGCCGCAGTTCGACCTCCACCCACGCCTCGTCATGCGGGACGCCGCCGTGGGGTGAGCGGTGCAGCGAGCCGTGGAGTGAGCCGTCTGGCTCGCCCGCGGTGGCCGCGTCGATGGCGTTGTCGACGAGGTTGCCGACCACGGTCGCCACGTCGGCGGCGTCTTCCGGGGCGAGGCGGCCAAGACCCGTACGGTCGGAGATGCGCAGGGCGACCTTCCGCTCGGCGGCCTGGGCGGACTTCGCCATCAGCAGCGCGGCGACGGCGGTGTCACGGACCCGGCGGCCGACGGTCATGTCGAGTGACTGGCGGCGCTGGTTCAACGCGCGGATGTAGCGCACCACCTCGTCCTGCTCGCCGATCTGGATCAGCCCGGAGATGGTGTGCAGCTGGTTGGCGAACTCGTGCGCCTGTGCGCGCAGCAGCTCGGAGGTGCTGCGGAAGGAGCCGATTTCGCGCTCCAGGTGGGCCAGTTCTGTACGGTCGCGCAGGGTGGCCACGGAGCCGAGCAGCCGTCCGTCCTTGGTGACCGTCATCCGGTTCATGACCAGGACCCGGCCGTGGCGGACGACGACCTCGTCACGCGGGCCCGCGGCGGTGTCCTGCGCCCCGGTCAGCACGTCGAGCAGCCGTCCGTCGATGCCGAGCTCGGCCACGGTCCGGCCCACGCTGTCCTCGGGCAGCTCGAGCAGCCGTCTGCCCACGTCGTTGACGAGGGTGAGACGGTGCTGTGGGTCCAGGGCGACGACGCCCTCGGCGATGCCGTACAGCATGGCCTCGCGGTGCTCGGCCAGTCCGGTGATCTCGCGTGGCTCCAGTCCGAGTGTCTGGCGTTTCACCCGCCGGGCGAGCAGCCAGGAGCCGACGACGCCGAGCGCACTGGCGACGCCTAGGTAGATCAGCAGATACGAGGAGGCGCCGCTGAGCCGCTGCCACACCGTCGGGGACGCCTCGCCGACCATGACCGTGCCCAGCCTCCGGCCCACGTCGTCCCCCGTCGTGCCGAGCACCGGCACCTGGGCCACCAGCTCCCGGTTGCCGTCCCAGGCCAGCGAGCCGGACCAGCCCCGGCCCGCGCCGACCCCCTCGCCCAGCGGCAGCCTGTCGCCGACCACCGTGGGGTTCGTCGAGCTGACGACGCGGCCGTCGCGGTCGGCCACCGTCACCGAGGTGACATCGGACTGCACCTGCGTGGAGTGCACCAGAGGGGCCAGGGCCTCGGCGGGCGCGGGTTTCATCAGCCGGCTGTGTACGAGCGGGTGGGCGGCCAGCTGCTCGGCCAGCGCGCTCACCCGCCGGCCTTCGACCCGGTTGAAGGTGGCCTCCGACTGTGCGAGCGAGACCGCGGCGACCGCCAGCAGCACCACCACGACGATGGCGAGCTGGAGCACCAGCATCTCGCCCGCGAGCGTTTGGCGACGGAACGCGGCGACCACAATGAACTCAATCTCTCCTGGTGACACAACCTGGGCGACTCTCCCGCCAGGCCGCACAATCATGACGTCCGCCGTGCGAGAAGCGAAAGGGAGGTGCCATGAGAGGACGTACCCGAGTCCTGTCGGGCACCGTCGCCCTCCTGCTCTCGCTGGTGCTCGGCGGCTGCGGCGCATGGCCGGACACCGGAGCGGCCGATGACGGTCTGCGCATCCTGGTGCCCAATACGGCCGGAGGCGGGTACGACACCACGGCCCGTACGGTGGCCCGTGTGCTGGAGGAAACCGGCACCGCCTCGGATGTGCAGGTGTTCAATCTGCCGGGCGCCGGTGGAACGGTGGGTCTTCAGCGGACCGTCAACGAACGAGGCAACGGCCGGCTCGCCCTCCAGATGGGCCTCGGGGTCCTCGGCGCGTCGCATGTCGTGCACGCACGGGTGACCGTACGGCAGACCACCCCGATCGCGCGCCTCATCGAGGAGCCCGAGGCGGTGGTGGTCCGCAAGGACTCGCCGTACCGCACGGTCGAGGACCTGGTCACCGCGTGGCGGACGGGCCCGCGGCGGGTCAGGGTCGGCGGCGGCTCCTCTCTGGGCGGCCCGGACCACCTGTTCCCCATGGAGCTGGCCAGGACCGTCGGAATCGCTCCCCGGCAGGTGAGGTACGTCGCCTACGACGGCGGTGGCGGCGATCTGCTGCCCGCGCTGCTTGACGGCAGGGTCGACTTCGCCACCAGTGGCATCGGTGAGTTCCTGGACCAGATCCAGGCGGGCCAGCTGCGGGTGCTCGCGGTCACCAGCGACCGGCCGGTGGCGGCGCTGCCCGGTGTGCCGACCCTGAAGGCGGCCGGTATCGACCTGGTGTTCCACAACTGGCGGGGGATCGTCGCCCCGCCCGGCATCAGTCCCGAGGACCGCAAGCGCTGGATCCGGACGCTGACCGCGCTGCACTCCTCGCGGCAGTGGAAGGCCGAGCTCACCCGGCACGGCTGGACCGATGCCTTCATCACCGGTGGCGCCTTCGGCGCCTACCTCGAGCGGCAGGACGCCGCGGTGGCCGACCTGGTCACACGCCTCGCACTCGACTGACCGCCGCTCGCGCGGTTGACCGCCTCTCCCCACGGTGCTCGTCCCGCAGGTCAACGCATGCCTTCTTTCCGTCCCTTTGATTCGTATGTACGTTCGAAAGGTATTCCGTATGACCACACACACCTGGTGGCTGCTGCTGATCCTGACGGTGGCGATCGCCGCACTGATCTACCTGATCAACTCACGGCTGCGCGTCCACCCCTTCGTCGCACTGATCGTCGTGACCGTCGCCACCGGACTCGCGGCCGGCGAACCGGTGGCCAAACTGATCGACTCGATCGAGGAAGGCGCGGGCGGCACCCTCGGGGACGTCGGTGTCACGCTGGCGCTGGGCGCCATGCTGGGCCGGCTGCTGTCCGACTCCGGAGCGACCGACGCCATCGCCCGCGGCCTCGTCGAACGCGCCGACACCCGCAGGCTGCCCTGGCTGGTCGGCGCGGTGGCGTTCGTCATCGGCATCCCCATGTTCTTCGAGGTGGGCCTGATCGTGCTGCTGCCGCTGATCTTCAGCGTGGCCCGTCGGCTCGAGGACCAGGGCGGCACCAAGGGCAGCCCGTATGTGCTGCTCGGCGTCCCGGCCATCGCCTCCCTGTCCACCCTGCACGGCATGCTGCCGCCCCACCCCGGCCCGCTGACCGCCATGACCGGCCTGCACGCCGACCTCGGCCTCACCCTCGTCGTCGGCGTCGTCTGCGCCATCCCCACCGTCATCCTGGCCGGCCCCGTCTACGCCCGCTGGATCGCGCCTCGGCTCCCCGAGGTCCGCCCGGACGCCGAGCTCGTGGCCCAGTTCACCGGCGCCGGACAGGGACCCGCGGCGCCTTCCTCGGGGCCCGGCGCGCAGTCGGGTACGGACGCGGCTCCCCGCTCCGGTGTGTCCGTCGGCCTGGCCGTGGCGGCCGTGCTCGTTCCGGTCGCGCTCATGCTGCTGCGTACCCTGGCCGAAACGCTGCTCGACGAGTCCAGCGGGCTGCGCGCCGGCCTCGCCTTCGCGGGGGAACCGCTGGTGGCGATGTTGGCCGGTGTGCTCTTCGCCCTCGGCGTGACCATCGTCGGCGGTGGCCGCTCGGGGGAGGAGACCCACGCCTCCCTGACCAACAGCCTCAAGTCCATCGCCGCGATCCTCCTCATCATCGGCGGTGGGGGCGCGTTCAAGCAGGTCCTTCAGGACTCGGGCATCGGCGACGCCATCGCGTCGGCCGCCGAGGGCGCCCATATCAACGTGATCCTGCTGGGCTGGCTCATCGCGCTGCTGTTGTCGCTGACCACGGGTTCGGCCACGGTCGGCATCGTCTCCGCGACCGGCATCGTGGCCCCGCTGATCGGTGGTGGCGGAGGCATGGAGGCGTCGCTCCTCGTGGTCGCGATCGGCGCCGGCTCCCTCGGCCTCAACTACGTCAACCACGCCGGTTTCTGGCTGGTGAAGGAGTCGTTCGGCATGGACCTCGCCCAGGCCGCCAAGACCCAGACCGTCGTCCAGACCCTGGTCAGCGTGCTCGGCCTGCTCATGGCCCTGCTGCTGTCGGTGTTCGTCTGACTCCGGTCGGCCGTCCTGGGCGAGGACCCACGTGGACGGCCCGCCGCCGGGGTACATGACCTGCAGCGGCCTCGGCGGGCCGTGCCGGCGGCCGGCGATGGCCGCGCGGCCCGACCCGCCGGGCCGTGCGGCCATCGGACACGGGGGAGCGCTGGGTGGACCACGAGCACGACGACAGCGGGGACAGGGCGTCGGTGCTGCGCGCCTGGGCCGACATCGCCACCCGCCAGGCCAACGAGGTGATGCGCCGCCCGGCGGACGACCCGGCGCGGAGAGCCGCGCTGTGGCAGGGCATCCAGCATCTCGCCGCCATCGCAGAACTGTTGTCCGCGGACGATCCGCTCCGGGACGACGTCATCGCCTCGGTGGGCATCCTGGTGTGCGTCTGGCTCGACAGCCGTGGGCCGGACCGGCAGCACGACGCGGTCCGGTCCGCACGGGAGTACGCCCTCTATCACCTGCGCTGGGCCGACCGCACCAGACCGCTCACCGACCCGCTCGCGGTGCAGGCCCGCAAAGCGCTGCTCTGGCTGCTCGTCCCGGAGCACTACGCGCGAGCCATGCGCGCCTCGCGCCAAGGCCCCCGTCAGGAGCCGTCGCCTCGCGCCCCCGGCCCGCAGCCGCTGACCGCAGCCACGCCGGACGAACTGGTGGAGGCCATGGACATTCTCCGGCGCCTCGCCGAGGCGCCTGAAGATTCGCAGCTGCTCCGACTGCTCGGATTCGTCGTGTCGGAGATCAGGCTGACAGTGTCCGATGCGGTGGCACCGCACGGGGAGAACACGACGGAGCCGACGGATACGGCTCCCCCGGAAAGCGTCGGCGATCCGTTGGCCGACGCCGTCCAGGGCGTGCTCGCCTGGGCCTTGGAGGACATCCCGCGGTTCACGGGTCTCCTGGTGTGGCTGTCCAACACCGTGTACCAACTCAGGATCTCCACCGAGAAGGCCGACGAGGAAGTGGCGGCCCTGGGCCTGGACCGACCGGTTTTCGCACCGCTGCGCGAGCTGTTGGCCGAGCTCAGATCAGGAGAAGGCGACCCCCGGGCGCTGGCCGAGGGCGCCCGTCGCAGCGCGGATGTCGCCCGGGACGCCCTACGGGAGTTGCCGGCGGGCGTACCCGAACGAGCTCGTGTCGCCAAGCTGCACGCTGCTCTGCTGCTGCAGGCCAACTTCCTGGTGCCCGGCACGATGGACTTCGACGAAGTGGACGAGGCCGTCTCGGAGCCGGACCCCGATCCCGCCGGCCGTTCCGGCCGGCCGGGCCAGGTCACTTTGGAGCAGTGGCTGACCAGTCTGATCGATTTGGTACGGGTGCAGCAGACCGGCGATCTGGCACAGCTGGAGAGGGGCGCTGCCCGGCTCCGGGAGATGATCGACGGGCTGTCCGGGGAAGGTGGGAAGGCCACGCCCGCCAGGCAGGCCATCGTCGCCGCCTTGGCTGGGCGCGTGCATTCGGCGGTGATGTTCGGGGGCAGTTTCCAGGCTGCCGACGCCGCCTTGACGATGGGCAGGGAGTTGCGCGCCGCCTACCGCCGCGACGGCTCACCACCGTCTACGGACATGGTCAACGCCATGGTCTTCGCGGCCCACCATGAGCTGGCCCTGGCCCGCCGCAGCGACGACCCCACCGTGCTGCCGCGCCTCATCGAGGAGCTGACCGATCTGTACGCCACCCTGCCGCCCGAGCAGGAAAACCGCTTCGCCATCGCCGCCACCCTGGCCGAGGTCCATCGGGAACAGGCTGCCCGCAGTCAGGACCTGGCCGAATTCCGCGCCGCGGCCCGGTACTTCCGGGACGTGGTGGAGACCGACCAGCGGCAGATCGCCGCATTGCTCGCACCGTTCTTCCCGGCCCTACGGGCCTCCGCGATGATCCAACTGGTCATGATCGAACCCAGCCGGGAGGCCACAGACCACGCCGTCGCGGAAGTTCATCGGATCCTCGAGGGACCGCAGCCCACCCCCTACCAGGAAGTCCAGCTGCGGTACCAACTCGGCCGGGCCCTGCTGCAGACAGCCCGCCATCTCGACGACCCGGTCCTGCTCGACCAGTCCATCATCGAACTGTCCCGGGTCCGCGAGCTGATTGACCAAGGGCACGGCCTGCCGCACAACGCCGACGCCTTGGCGCAACTGTCCGAGGCCTACTGGCTGCGCCGCGCCCGCCGCGGTCCGAGCGCCCGGGCGGACTTGGATGCCGGCCTGGCGGTCAGGGGCGAGGCGCTGGTCCGGCTGGCCTCGGACGTCCTTCTTCAACTCGGCTCCGAACACGGCCTGGCCGTGGCCCGCACCGGGGCGGCGCAGGCACTGTGGCTGGCCTACTGGAACACCGGGATCGGCCGCCCCGCCGATGCGGTGGACGCTCTGGAACTGGGCCGGGCCCTGGTGCTGCGGGCCGCCGCCGCGTCCCGCGGCATTCCCGAACTCCTTGAAGCCCGTGGCCACCCGGAGCTGGCCCGGCAGTGGCGCGCCGAGGTCGCCGCGGACCGGCTCCCACCCGATACCGCGGCCCCGCTCCTGGGCCGGTCCACGGAGCGGCAGATCCCGGGCACCTTGCGCCGCCGGGCACTTGACGCGCTGGGCGCGGGCAGTGCCGCCGACGCCCGGAAACTGCTAGGCCCTCCGGATCTGGCAGGGCTGAAGGCCGGTCTCACCACCGCCGGCACCGACGCGCTCGTCCATCTCGTCCCCGGGCTCGAACCCGGCCAGCCCGGCTTCGCGCTGATCCTCCGCCCCGACACCGGCGACGCCCCGCCCACCGTCCTCAAGTTGCCGCTGCTGACCCCCGGCAGCCCGCCGCTGGAGCGCTATCTCGACGCCACGGCCCGACGTTCCCAGGCCGCCACCGCCGCTGCCACCGCCACCGCCGCCGACTTCACGGCGGACCCGAGCGGACAGGCGGCGCCGGACCGGGAATGGGAGGCGGCGCTGCGCGAGCTGTGCGACTGGGCCTGGCCCGCCGCGATGGGTCCCGTCCTGGCGGCCGTCGGGCCGCTCAGCCGGCCGCCGCGGATCGTGCTGGTGCCCTGCGGGGCGCTCGGCGCGGTCGCCTGGCATGCGGCGCGCACACCGTACGGGCGCGATGGGCGCGCGCACCGGTACGCCTGCGAGGAAGCGGTGCTCAGCTACGCCCCCTCCGCAGCCGAGTTCCTGCGGGCCGCGGCCCGGGACCGGCTGCCCGTCGCCGCCGGACAGGTGCTGGTCGCCGACCCCGAACTCTCCCTCCTGTGGGCCGAGATCGAGACCGAGGCGCTGCGCGCGGCCTGCTACCCGGACGGCCTTTGCTACGGCGAGTTCCCCACGGCCGTCAGCGACGCGCCGGGCACCCCGGAGGACATCCTCGCTGTCCTGCCCGGCGGCAGCTCCCCGGCCGCCGCCGTTCTGCACATCTCCTGCCACGCCCTGGTCGGCCCGTATCCCACGCGCTCGGCGCTCTGGCTCGCCACTCCGCCGGACGGCCCCCAGGACGCCGGACGGCTGACCGTGGCCCGCATCCTGGACGGCACCGCCACCGGAGCGCCGGACGCCGCGGGTCCGCTGGTGGTGCTCAGCGCCTGCGAGACGGATCTGAGCACCCGCAACCATGACGAGGCCCTGACTCTGTCCACCGCCCTGATCGCCCGCGGCGCGGCCGATGTCATCGGCTCGCGCTGGGCCGTCCGCGATGCCTCGACGGCTGTGATGATGGCCGTCTTCCACGACTTCGTCGCCGCGCACGGCCTCGCCCCGGTGGACGCGCTGCGCGCCGCCCAGCTGTGGATGCTCGACCCGCACCGCGAGCCACCGCCCACCCTCCATGACGATCTACGCGGCGAAGCCGCCCGTATCGACCTCGACCAGGTGCACTTCTGGGCCGCCTTCACCCACCAGGGCAACCCGGCGGCGCAGAGCACGGAGTGAACGCATCGAATTCAGTAGATGCGTCGCCCGCGGGCGTCCGGTACGCCGGACTTCCGGAAGAAGTACGTGTTGATGTGGTCGCGCCACTCCCGGGCGCTGCGAAGCTGCTCCTCGTAGCGCTCCGCGACCCGGGCGTGGCGTGCCGAATCCACCAGATCCGCGAGCCCGGCCCATACCCGGCGTGCCTCCTCGACCTCTTCCACGCCCTCGAAGTGTGTGTCGTAGATGTGCTGGATCACCGTTTCGCCGCTGTGCAGCACATGTCCGTACGGCACATGGTGGAAGAAGAGCAGCAGCTCGTCCGGGCAGGTCTCCGGCGATTCGTACGTCTCCGCCCACGGCTTCGCGTACTGCTCCGCGTACCCGGTGCCGGTGGCCCGGCTGCGGTCGACGCCGACTCCGTCCCGGTCGGCGAAGTGGTACGTCCCCCACGGGCTGTACTCGTAGCCGTCCACGCTCGGCCCGTAGTGGTGTCCGGGCTGCACCATGAAGCCGATGCCGAGCGGTGCCGTGTACTTCTCGTACGTTCGCCAGGAGCCGTCCAGAACCGCCCGCAGCCCGCTGCGCAGCCGCGCGGGATCGGCGGTCTCCTCGGGGGCGAAGGACAGCTCGATCCACTCGTGCAGGATCGCGCGCGGGTCCGCGTCGGGCTGCCAGGCCAGGCGGCCGACCGCGTACAGGTTGGCCTGCGCCAGCGGATGTCCGGTCCAGAACCGGTCGTCACCGGCGCTCGACACCGCCACCAGGCCGCCGCCGCGTGCCAGATCGCCGACGCTCGGCCCGTCCTCCCCGCCCCGCCGGAACCGCAGCGCGTCGCTCCACATCGGTCCGAGCCAGCACACATGCTTCTGCTGCCCGGTGTACTCCTGGGTGGCCTGTATCTCCACCGCCAGCCGCGTGTTCGGCAGCGCGCCGATCACCGGGGAGACGGGCTCGCGCGTCTGGAAGTCCATCGGACCGTGTTTCACCTGGAGCACCGCGTTCGGCGCGAACTGGCCGTCCAGGGGCGCGAAGTGGTCGTAGGCCGCGCGTGCCCGGTCCACCGACCGGTCCCGCCAGTCCTGCCGGTGGTTGTAGACAAAGGCCCGCCAGTGCACCGTGGCGCCGTACGGGGCGAGCGCCGCGGCCAGCATGTTGGCGCCGTCCGCGTGGCTGCGGCCGTAGGTGAACGGGCCGGGCTGGCCCTCGGAGTCGGCCTTCACCACATACCCGCCGAAGTCGGGGATCGCCGCGTACACCCGGCCGGTCGTCTCCGCCCACCAGCCGGCCACCGCGGCGTCCAGCGGATCGGCGGTGGGCAGACCGCCGAGCACGACGGGCGCGGCGAAGGAGACGGACAGATGCGTCCGGATTCCGTACGGGCGCAGCGCGTCCGCGATCGCGGCCACCTCGCCGACGCGGTCGGTCAGCAGATGCGCCTCGGTTTCATGCACATTCACGTTGTTCACGGTCAGCGCGTTGATACCGGACGCGGCAAGCAGTCTGCCGTAGCAGCGCACCCGCTCCAGTTCGTCCCGCGAGCCCCGGGCCAGACCGTCCCGCCAGAACAACGAACCACCCGAGTACCCCCGCTCGACCTGGCCCATCACCGGATGCACCGCCACGTTGTCCCAGTGGTCCAGCATCCGCAGGGCCAGCGCCGGCCGGTGCGTCTCGCGCGCCCGCTCGCCACTGAAGGCCGCCTCGCCGAGCCGCACCAGGTGGAACAGCCCGTACAGCAGCCCGGCCTGACCCGCGGCCGTCACCCGGGTGACGGCCTCGGCCCGCATCAGCGCGAACCCCTCGTCCCCGAGCCGGTCCCCGTCCTCGCCCTGCCGGCCGAGCTCCAGCACCAGGTCGTACGGCGCGCCCTGCGCCCGCGCATCCCGTACGACCTCACCGCCGAACCGTGCGCAGGCGCTCGCCACTTCTCCGTGCACCGTGTCCACCAGTGGGCCCGTTCCCAAGATCAGCGTGCGCCGGGAACCGAGCGGGCGGAACACCTCGGGCGGCAGCCACGCCGGGTCCACGCCGCTGGGCAGCGCGGGCACAGGGACGGTAACGGATGCGGATGCTGTCACGGAAACCCCTGGTCAGTGCGGATCGAGCAGGCCGGACCGCGTGGAAGCGAGCGGGCGGCCCAAGTATGCCGTGTGCCCGTCGGGGCCGGGAGAGGCCCGCACCAACTGTGCGCGCTGGAGCACGGGGGTGGGACACGCTGTCAGTGCCCATCCGTACCATCCGGCCATGAGCATGATCGGAGAGTACGCGCGTCTGACCCCGGCCGAACTCGAGCGCGCGGTCCGCGACCCGGACTGGGCCCAGGAGTTCATCGGCGAGCTGATGGACACGGAGCTGGACGAGGGGCCCGCGACGTCACCGGCGCGCTGCCACGAAACCGACAAGGCCTGGCATGCCCTCGACTTCCTGCTGAGCCGCCTCGCGTTTCCCGTGAACGTCGTCTTCGGCGAGGAGGAAATCCCCGGGGCCGACGACTGGGGCTACGGGCCGCCCCGCTATCTCACGCCGGAGCGGGTGCGGGTGGCGGCTGAGGCCTTCGCCGCGATGCCTCCGGAGGCCCTGGTCAGCGGGGTCACTCCGGATGATCTCGTCCAGGCCGATATCTATCCCGTCATCATCTGGGTGGGCGACGAGTCGCTGGACTATGTGACCAGCCACTACCAGGCGCTGGTCCCGTTCTTCCAGGCGGCGGCCCGCGACGGGCACGCCGTGGTCATCTGGCTCGACTAGCGAGGCCGCGGATACGTGACGTTTCGGGCGGCGGCGCGAAAGGCCCTTGTGCCGGGCCGTCGGCCTGTAGTCGGCTGATCCTCATGAGGATCAAGAGGAAGCGGAGCGTGAGGAAACGGAGCGCTGCCACGCTGATCGCCGCCCTGGTCGCGGCGTCCCTCGGCGCCGGGGCGCCGAATCCGCGTGCGGAAGCCGCCGAAGCCGGCGTCGATCTGCCGCCGCCGACCGGTGTGTCCGTGGGGTCGGCAGTCGACCTCGACACGGTGACGATCCCGGAATTACAGGCGCGCATGGCGGACGGTTCGCTGACCTCTACGGCGCTGACCACCGCCTACCTGCGGCGGATCAAGGCCGTCGACCCCAAGATCCACGCGGTGTTGCGCACCGACCCGACGGCGTTGCGGCAGGCGGCCGCCAGCGATGTCAGGCATCGGAGCGGCGACACCCGCGGCCCGCTCGACGGGATCCCCGTCCTGCTCAAGGACAACGTGAACACCCGCGATATGCCCACGACGGCCGGGTCGCTGGCGCTGGCCGGCAGCCCGCCGGACGTGGACGCCGCCCTGGTGACCCGGCTGCGGAACGCGGGGGCGGTGATCCTCGGCAAGACCAACCTGTCCGAGTGGGCGAACTTCCGCGCGGCCAAGCCCACATCGGGATGGTCGGCGGTGGGCGGGCAGACCAACAACCCCTACGTGCTGGACCGGAATCCGTGCGGGTCCTCCGCTGGTTCGGGCGCCGCGCTCGCCGCGTCGTTGGCGCAGGTGGCGATCGGCACCGAGACGGACGGCTCCATCGTGTGCCCGGCCGGGATGAACGGGGTGGTCGGCCACAAGCCCAGCCTCGGGCTGGTCAGCCGGGCCGGCGTGGTCCCGATCTCCGCCGAGCAGGACACCGCGGGGCCCATGGCGCGCAATGTGATCGACACCGCGCTCACCTTGTCCGTGATCAGCGGCGCCTCACGCTCGGGCGGCCTGGACGGCCCGCGCGGCTCGGTCGGCCTCGCGGACGAGATGACGCACTCCAGCGGTCTGCGCGGCAAACGGATCGGCCTGTGGCGGCTGCCCTCGCTCGGGCCGCAGGTGGACGCCCTGATGACCCGTACGGCCGAGGAACTGCGCAACGCGGGGGCCGAGGTCGTCGAGGTGACACCTCCGTATCAGCAGCGCCTCGCCGAACTCGAGTTCCCGGCGCTGCTGAGTGAGTTCCACCGGGACGTCGACGCCTATCTCGCCACCCGTGGCGGCCCGCGCAACCTCGCCGAACTGGTCGAGTTCAACCGCGCCCATCCGGCGGAGCAGACCTGCTTCGCCGGCCAGGAGCTGTTCGAGCAGGCCCTTGCCGCGCCGCCCACCACCGACCCTGGATACCGGGCCATGCGCGCCGAGCTGCAGGATCTTTCCCGGCGTTCCATCGACGAGACCATGTCCGCCCATCGGCTGGACGCCATCGCCGCCCCGACGAACCCGCCCGCCTGGACGACCGACTGTGCGCGGGGCGACAACGATGTGATCCCCTCCTCAACGCCCGCGGCCGTGTCCGGATACCCGTCCTTGTCGGTGCCCGCCGGGTTCGTGGACGAGCTGCCCGTGGGCCTGCTGCTCATGGCCGGTGACCACCAGGACGCGGGGCTCTTGTCGCTGGGGGCGGCGGTGGAGCACCGGCTGCACGCCTGGCGAGCGCCGCGCTATCTGCCGACGGTGGGGACCGACGCCTCCCGGTGAGCGGTGAGCGGTGAGCGGTGAGCGGTGAGCGGTGTGCGGTGGTCAGACGGCACGGATGCGGTGGATGAACTCGGCCAGGTCGGCTGTCGACGCGCTGCCTTTTGTGGTGCTGAAGTTGTTGACGAGCCGGATCAGGGCACCGTACGCCTCGGTGTGGTTGTAGGACACGGTGTCCGCGACCCGCAGTGACCACCGCCAGTATCCGTTGAGCGTGTCCGCCAGGGGCATACGGAAGGTGGAGAGTACGTCTTTGAGGTCCGGTATCGTCGCGCCGAGCCCGTGCCGCGTGATGTAGGCGGTGAGGATTTCGGTGTAGAACGCGAAGTGCCGGGCCTCATCCCTGGCCAGTCGGTGCAGCAGTTCCCGCAGCACCGGTTCGGTGGCGACCGCCTTGAACCGCTGGTAGAAGAGTTGAGTGGCCTTCTCCTGCACCAGGGTGTAGGTGAATGCCTGGACCGGGCTCTCGTAGGGCAGCGAGAACTTCTTTCTGCCTTCCTCGGCCAGCTCCCGGAGCAGTGTGTCCGGGTCGCTGATACCGGCTTCGATTTGATATCTGGTCAGGACCGAGGCGTGCCGTTCCTCCTCGTTCGCCCAGGAGATCAGAAACCGGAAGTACTCGCGGTTGAAGCAGAACTCCTCGATGGCCAGGTCCTCATCGGACACCGGGAAGGCATCCAGGAAGTACGTGAGATACCCGGGAATGTGGTCCTCGATGAAGGTGATGAACCGCACGACCGAGCGGTCGGTCTCGGTGAGTTCTTCCGGCCGCAGCGTTGTCCAGGGCAACTCGTCGATGGACCAGTGGTGCGTATCGGCGCGACTCACCGCCTTCCGGGTCAGCTTCCCGAGCTCCGCGGGGTCGAGGGAGCGCCGGAGCGGTTCCGGAGGGGATTCGGGCGGGGCGGTGTCGCTCATGGTGCCTCCGTCGGTCCCATCCGGGACTTCAGCGCGCTCAGCGCATAGTGCTTGGTGGTGTAGCCCCAGCCGGCGTTGGCCGTCCGGAGATAGCGGATCAGCGGTTCGCTCATGCCCGGTGCCGCTCGTTCGATGCGGTCACGCTCGGCGTGGATCCGCTGTTCCCAGTCTTCGATGGTGCGGTGATAGTGCGCGGTGAGATCCGAGAGCGCGGTGAGGCTGAACCCGGCCGACTCCACCGCTTCCACGAGCGTGGAGAGCGGCACCATATCGGCGAATCCGAAGATGTCCTCGGTGACGTGCTTGGTGCCCGGCCGCCGCGAGAACTCCTCGTAGGCGGCGTGGTTCCGGAAGCAGCTTTCCGACAGATACAGCGATCCGCCGCGGCGCAGCAGTTCGTGTACCTTGCGCAGCACCGCCGTCCGGTTCGGCATATGCACGATCGAGCCGAGCATGGTGATCGCGTCGTACGGGCCGGCCACCTCGATATCGCTGAAGGAGCCGTGCTCCAGCGTGATCAGGTCCGCCACGCCCGTCGCCTCCGCCCGGGCTCGGATGTACTCGAGCTGGGGGCGTGACGGTGTCACACCGGTGGCATGGCAGCCGTACTCCTGGGCCATGAACAGGATCAGGCTGCCCCAGCCGCAGCCGATGTCGAGCAGCCGCTCACCGCCGGTGAGACCGAGTTGCCGCGCGACGAAGTGCAGTTTGTCGGTCTGTGCCTGATCGAGGTCGGTGTTCTGGTCGGTGTACAGTCCGGAGCTGTACTTGAGCCGCCGGTCGAGGTAGCCGGCGAACAGCTCAGCGGGCAGCTCGTAGTGCCGGTTGGTGGCCTGGTACGCGGCTTGGGGGGTCACGGTGGTCATGGTGTCGTCAGTTCTCCGCTGACGTAGGTGTGCACCAGGGTGACCAGTTCCTCGACGGTGTCGGCGGCGAAGACGGCCTGGTCGTCGAACTCGATGTCCCACTGGCGCTCCAGTTTGGAGACCACCCGCAGCAATTTCATCGAGTCGGCACCGGGCAGTGCCTTGAGGGGGTCGGTGAGACCGATCTCGGCGGGGGAGACCTCCAGTTCGGAGGCGAGATATTCGATGGTGATCGCGGCGATCCGCGCGCGGCTGGTGGGCTCGTGGCCGGTGGGTTCGGCGGTCATGACTCTCCCGTACCGTGGTCGAAGTAGTGCTGGACGCGGCCGAAGGCGGCATCGTCGAGCTGCATGAGTTTCCTGGCTTGTTCGGAGCGGATCGGCTGGTAGGTGCCGGTGGCCATGACGTGCAGTTCGCCCCCGGGCGCGGTGATCTCGGCTTCGGTGTGCAGCACTCCGTTGCCCCGGCCGCTGATCCGCGCGACGGTCAGATACGGTTCGCCCACCGCGAGCGGCAGCAGCATCTTGCTGCGCAGGGTCACGGAGAAGGCGAGCAGGCCGTGCACCAGGGCGAGGGTGTCGCCCATCACCTCGTCCAGCAGCACGTTCACAATGCCGCCGTGCACGATCCCCGGGTAGGAGGCGTAGTTCTCCGAGAATGTGGTCTCTGCGGCGTGGTCCCCGTTCGGCAGCCGCTTCAGACACAGCTTGAGCCCGATGGGGTTGCGCGGCGAGCAGCCGAAGCAGTTGAAGGAGGGCTCCGCGTGCCAGGGGAGTTCGATCGCCTCGCCGGCGGTGTGCTGTGCGGTGCTCATGCGGGGACCTTGCTGTTCAGCGACTCCTCGGCGATCGCCCGCCGTACATCGGACATCTTGGTCAGCTTGTGGCCGGTGAGCGCGGAGAAGTACTTGAACAACTGCTCACAGCACTTCGCCCATTCTTTGCCGTCCTCGTCGACCTCGGCGAAGTAGGCGAACATCTCGTCGATGGTCTCGTGGTTCTCCAGCTCGGGCAGGTTTCCCTTGAACCGGCTGACCGGATGGCGGTACAAGTCGCGGGTGGTGCCCATGTAGATGTACAGGGTTTCCACGACCGAGGCGCATTCCTGTGGCCGTTCGGCCAGCTGTTGCGCGGTGTAGTGGACGAACTCGCGTGCGTGGCGGGCCTCGTCGCCGCTGGCCTTCTTCAGGATGGCCGCGAGGACCGGCTCCTTCATGGTGCGGGCCACGCATTTGTACGCGTGGGTGGCAAGGACCTCGCAGATGACGTTGGTGGCCAGGGTGGCCGCCCGGGTGACTCCCGGTGGGTACGCCTCGCGCATCGAGGCGATCGTCCGGTAGTCGATGCCATGGCCCGCCAGCTGCAGCCAGGTCTGGAAGGCGAGGTGGTGCTGGATCTCCTGATAGCCCCAGATGCAGGCGAACTGCGAGAAGTCGTAGTCCATGGCGAACTCGTTGAGCAGGCCGTGGGTCGCGGCGATGACGTTCGACTCGCCCACGATGGCCCCCTTGGCGAACACGATGTGCTCGGGTAACACCAGATCGGGCCGGAACTCTTCCCATGGGATGTGGTGCAGCTCCCAGGTGGCGTGCTGATATTCGGCGAATATCCGGGCGCTGTGCATCCGGTCGTCCGCGAGCAGGGGGACCCCGGCCGGCGACTGTGTTCTGCTGTTCACACCCGTTCTCCTCGGTCTGGACTTCCGGTGGCGGGGTACGCCACTGCGCTGTCGCCGTCAGCGGCGGCCACCCGCCGCGCGGCCAGCACGCGCTGCCACTTTCCGCTGGTGGTGCGGGGGATCCAGCGGGGTTTGACCGCATAGACCCGCACCTGGGACAGGTCCAGCTCGGCCGCCACCCTTCTGCGGACCTCCGCGAGCACCGGGGCGGGGTCGGCATCGGTCTCCACGATGACGCCGATCCGCTCGCCGCCCTCGGCATCGGTGTCGGAGAAGGCGACGCAGCGGTGGCGATAGACGCCCGGCACGGTGCGCGCGACGTTCTCCACGTCGTCGGGGAAGAAGTTCTGCCCGTGCACCACGACCATTTCCTTGCGCCGCCCCGTGACGTACAGCTCGCCGTCGAGCAGGAAACCGAGATCGCCGGTGCGCAGCCAGCCGTGGTCGAACACCTCGCGTGTCGCCTCGGGGGCGCGGAAGTAGCCGGTGGTCACCGGCTCCCCGGCGATCTGGATCTCGCCGAGCGTGCCGTCGGCCGCCACCGCCCCGTCGTCACCGACGATCCGCAGCTCGATGCCGTGCACCGCGCGGCCCACCGAAACCACCGGCTTGGCCGCGGGCGCGGCCTCGTCGACCGTGCGCGCGACACGGGTCGTGGCGAGCTCGTCGCGGTCGACCGTACGGATCTTCGGGATGTCTCCGGGGGCGGGGTAACTGATCGACAAGGTGGCCTCGGCCATGCCGTACACCGGGTACATCACCGAGGGGCCGACGCCGCTGGACGCCAGTGCCTCGGTGAACCGCCGCACGGTGGCCGAGCTGACCGGCTCGGCGCCGTTGAACGCCAGCCGCCAGCTGGACAGGTCGAGCGCGGCAAGTCGCTCGGCCGACACGCGGTCGAGCAGATAGTCGTAGGAGAAGTTGGGCCCGGTCATCACCGTTCCGCGGTGCGCGGCGAAGTATTCGAGTACCGTGCCCGGCCGCCGGAGAAAGGTGGTCGGCGAGAACGCGTGGACATCGGCCCCGTTGAGCCAGTGGGCCTGCAAGCCGATCAGACCCATGTCGTGGAAGGTCGGCACCCATTGGACGAACACGTCGTCCGGGCTGAAGGCGCCCGAGACCACGCAGGCGCGCAGACCGGCCATGGTCGTACGATGCGGCAGCATCACGCCCTTGGGCAGACTGGTGCTGCCGGAGGTGAACTGGACGATGGCCAGCGAGTCGGGATCGACGGTGGGCAGCGTGAGCGGGCTGCCGGTGCCGCTCGGCGATGGCGGGGGCACCAGGGCCACCCCGGTGGCCATTGTGGTGAGTTCGTGGCCCAGTTCTTCATGGTCCGCGTCCAGTACGAGGTGGCGCAGACCCGCGACGTCCGCGATGCGCGCGAGGCGGCGCGCGGTGTCCCTCGGGTCACCGAAACCGGCCTGGACCGGCAGCACACTGATCGCCGCACCGGCCCGCCAGAGGCCGAAGACCGTGGTGAAGAACCGGGCGGCGGTGGGCACCAGCACGCCCACGATGTCACCGGGCCGCACCCCGGCACGCAGAAACTCGTGCGCCGCGGCGGCGGAAGCGATATCGAGGTCCGCCGCGGTGATGTCGTCGCCTGCGGTGGGAAATCTCGCGCGGGAGTCCGGTGAGGCCTTCGCCAGCAGGGTCAGGCTTTCTCCGAGGGTCTGTCCGTCCAGTAAGGCAGGTCGCATGGGTCGCTGCACACTGATTCCCCTATCGCGGGTCGAAGACCAGATTCATGCATTCCGGACCCTTAATTGATGACTCGAACGATCAATTCTGAGCGGGCAATCCGAAGTGCTTTTGAGTCGGGCAATGACAGTTCTGGAGATCTCATCATGGCATGGCCGCGCGAGACGCAGCGCCGCCGACGGGAATGACTAGGAGATCTGCTAAACACCCGCTCCACCGAGATGCTGGGCTTGGAAGCGCTTGACCGGAAAGGTTAGCCTGCCGATCTCATCGCCTCTTCCTGGGAATGCCCGTGTATTCGGCGGTATTCCCGCCGGCGATACGTGTACGGCCCGTGTTCGGCACGATTCCGCCCGACGGTGAGACGGCGAACCCGACGGTGAGACGGTGAACAGGACAGGTGGTTCCATGCAGCCCGGAAGTACCGCTCGCCTGACGCCAGTCGCGGTCATCGGCTTGTCTCCCTGCCTCCCGGGGGGTGCGCCGGCCGAGGCGGCGCTGCGGGCGCTGGAGAACGCCGGCATCGTCCCGGAACGGCTCCGGGAGGCGGCGGCCGGTGTGTTCGCCACCGAGCAGGCCAATCTGATCGCCGCCGAACTGGGCGTGAACGGGCCCGCGTTGACGTGCGACCCCCTCCCCGCCGGTGTGGTCCACCTGGCCTGCCAGAGCATCCACACGGGCGAGTCCGCGCTGGCGCTCGCCGGGGTCGCCTCACCGGACGGCGGCAGCGGATTCCTCGTACTCAAGCCGGTTCCGGCCGCGGTGGCCGAAAGCGACCCGATCCACTGTGTGATCGAGGGCAGCGCGCTGGGCCGGGGCGACGTCGTACGGCAGGCATGTGCGCGCGCTCAGGTGGAAGGCGACGGAATCCATTTCTGGTGGCGGGGCGACTACCGGGCGGGCGACTACCACGCGGGCGAGGCCGCGTCGGACGGCCTGTCCGGCGATGGCGGCGAGCCGGGCGTCCGGGGCGAGGGCGCGGTGGGCGCTGTGGCGGCGCTGCTGGAGATGCCCGTGCTGCTGGGTCGCGGACGGGTTCCGATCCCCGGCGCCCGGCCCGACCCCGAGCGCCGTATCACCGCGGTCCACAGTTCCTCCGACGGCGCGGGAGTGGCCTGCGCGCTGGTGCTGTCGGAACCGCCCGTGCGCCCCTCGCCGTCGGCGCGGACCGCGGTCCCGGCGCTGCCGTTGCTGCTGTCGGCGGACAGCGAGACGGCGCTGTGCGGCAAGGCGGAGAGCCTGCGCGTCCATCTGGCCGAGCCGGAGAGCCCGGATCTGCTCGATGCCGCGCACACCCTGGCGGTCGCCAGGCCGCATCTGCCGTATCGCGCGGTGGTTCTCGGCGCCGACCGCGCGGAGTTCGCGGACGGGCTCGGCGAACTCGCCCTGGGGCGGGGCGGCGCGGGGAAGGCTGACGGCGGGCGCAAGGTGGCCTTCCTCTTCCCCGGCGAGGGCGGGCAGCGGCCCGGCATGGGGCGCGAGCTCTACCCGCTGTTCGATGTGTTCGCCGACGCGCTCGACGAGGTGTGCGCCCATATGGACGCGGTCGCCACCTGGTCGGTGCGTGATCTGCTCCTCGGTACGGGCAACGCCACCGAGGTCGCCCCGGCCGACGAGGCGCTGTACACCCAGGACGCGCTGTTCGCCCTTCAGGTGGCGCTGTTCCGGCAGTTCGAGCACTGGGGCGTACGCCCGGACTTCGTGGCCGGGCACTCGGTCGGGGAGCTGGCCGCCGCGACGGCGGCCGGGGTGTTCCCCCTGCCCGACGTATGCGCGCTGCTCGCCGAGCGGATTCGGCTGTTCCGGGAGAAGACGCCGGTCGGCGGCGCGATGGTCGCGATGCGGATCTCCGAGGCCGAGGCCCTGGAATCGCTGGCCGGTCTTGAGCATCTGGCCGGTATCTCCGCTGTGAACGCCCCGAACTCCGTCGTCGTCTCCGGGGACCGCGAAACCGTGCTGCGGATCGCCGGGGGGTGGGCGGAGCGGGGACGCAAGGTGAAACAGCTGCCGGTCGACCGGGCTTTCCACTCGCCGCATATGGCCGCGATGGCCGGCGACTTCGAGCAATTCGTCCGTGGCCTCGCCCCGCGACCGCCGCGCATTCCGATTGTTCCGGTGCACAACGCGCTGGGATCAGACCCCGGTGTCGTCCACCTGCCCGAATATTGGGGGGCGCAGGTGCGCGGCACCGGGCATTTTCTTCACTGCGTGACCAGCCTCGACGCGGCGGGCGTCGACACCTATGTGGACATGAGCGCGAACGGTGTGCTGGCGGCGCTGGTCGAGGAGACTCTGCCCGAGTCTTCCGCCGCGAACGCGCATATCACCGCCGTGCTGCACGGCGGCGGGTCCGATCTGCGCGCCGTGCTCGACACACTGGGCGGGTTGCACACCCACGGTGTCCCGGTGGACTGGCCCGCCGTGTTCCGCGGCTGGGGTGGCCGGCGTATCCATCTGCCGACCGGCGTGGCACGGCCCTCCCGTACGGCGTCCGCCGTATCCCGGTCGACGGATCTGCGGCGGGTGATCAGGGCCGAGACCGAGGCGATGATCGAGGGCGGCTACGGGCCGGACCGGTCGTTCCTCGAACTCGGGCTCGACTCCCTCGCCGCCGTGCAGCTGGTGAACCGACTGCGGAAGCGGACCGGACTGAAGATCGCCACAGCCGCGCTCTTCGACCACCCGACCCCGAACCAACTGGCGGCCCACCTGGAGAACCGCACACCCCGGCCGGTGGCCGCCCGCCCCCGCCGGACCGGCCCGGACGAGCCGATCGCCATCACCGCGATGAGCTGCCGGTTTCCAGCAGGGGTGCGATCGCCGGAGGACCTGTGGCGGCTGCTCGCCGAAGGCCGTGAGGTCATATCGCCGATGCCGGAGGACCGCGGCTGGGACCTGGCCGGGCTGTACGACCCGGAGCGCAAACGCCCGGGCACCAGCTATGTGCGCCACGGTGGTTTTCTCCACGACGCCGCCGAGTTCGATCCCGCGTTCTTCGGCATCGGCAGCCACGAGGCACTGGAGATGGACCCGCAGCAGCGGCTGCTGCTCGAACTGACCTGGGAAGCGTGCGAACGGGCCGGTATCGACCCGACCACCCTCCGCGGCAGCGACACCGGGGTGTACGCCGGGCTGTCATACGGCCATTACGGCACCGGCCCCGGGTACGCGGACATCTGTCTGCGACCGCATCTGGCGATCGGCACCGGGGCCAGCACGGCCTCCGGCCGGATCTCGTACACCTTCGGGCTGAACGGGCCCAATCTCGCCATCGACACCGCGTGTTCGTCGTCGCTGGTCGGGCTGCATCTCGCCGCCGCCGCGCTGCGCAGTGGTGAGTGTTCGCTGGCGCTGGCGGGCGCGGTGACCGTGCTGTCGTCGCCTATGGTGTTCGTCGAGTTCAGCCGCCAGGGCGGGCTCGCACCGGACGCGCGGGCGAAACCCTTCGCCGAGGGCGCCGACGGCACCGCCTGGGCCGAAGGGGGTGGCATGTTCGTCCTGGAACGGTACTCCGACGCGCGCCGCAACGGCCATCCGGTGCTCGCCCTGATCGCGGGCTCGGCGGTCAACTCCGACGGCGCGAGCAACGGGTTCACCGCCCCCAACGGCGCCGCCCAGCACCGGCTGCTGCTCTCCGCGCTCGCCGACGCCCGGCTGCGACCGTCCGACGTGGACGTCGTGGAGGCGCACGGCACCGGGACGATGCTCGGCGACCCGATCGAAGCCGGTGCCCTCCTGGAGGCATACGGGGCGCACCGGCCGCCGGACCGCCCGCTGCTGGTGGGCTCGCTGAAATCCAACCTGGGCCACACCCAGGCCGCGGCCGGCGCGGCGGGCGTGATGAAGATGGTGCTGGCCATGCGGCACGGGACGGTCCCGGCGACCCTGAACGTCGACCGGCCGAGCCCGCATGTGGACTGGGCCGCCGGGCTGCGGCTGGTGACCGAGGACACTCCATGGCCCGACCAGGGCCCGCTCCGGCGGGCGGGCGTGTCGTCGTTCGGGATCGGCGGTACCAACGCCCACGTCATCCTTCAGCAGCCGCCCGCCGAGCTACCGGCTCCGGCGGAGCCCGTACGGAGCGTCCCTTCGCTGTGGACCGTCTCCGGCGGCTCACAGGCAGCTCTGCGCGCCCAGGCCGGACAACTCGCCGCGCACTGGGACGCCCATCCCGACCTCGACGCGCGCGACATCGGCTTCTCGCTGGCCACGACCCGCTCGGCCCTGACCCACCGAGCCGTCCTCACCGGCGGTGACCACGACCGGCTGCGGCGCTCACTGACCGCGCTGGCGGCGGGCCGGCCCGACCCCGACCTCACGGTCGGCGCGGTGGCAGAGGGCGGTCTGGCCTTTCTGCTGACCGGGCAGGGCAGTCAGCGGGTGGGCATGGGACACGGGCTGTACACGGCGTACCCGGTCTTCGCCGAGGTCTTCGACGAGGCGTGCGCCGGGCTGGGCCTGCCGGTGAAGGAGACGGTGTTCGGCACGGATCAGGAGCTGCTGGACCGGACCGAGTACGCGCAGACCGGTCTGTTCGCCTTCCAGGTGGCGCTGTTCCGGCTGCTCGAAAGCTGGGGCATCCGGCCGGACCTGCTGCTGGGGCACTCCCTCGGTGGGCTGACCGCCGCCCATCTGGCCGGAGTCCTGTCCTTGCCGGACGCGTGCGCCCTTGTCGCGGCGCGTGGCTCGCTCATGCAGGCGCTGCCCGAAGAAGGGGCGATGTACGCGGTGGCGGCCGCGCGGGACGAGCTGGAGGAACTGCCGCCGGGCGTGTCGTTGGCGGCGGTGAACGGCCACCGGTCGCTGGTGATCTCCGGCGTCGAGGAGGCGGTCGTCGCGCTGGCGGAGCGGTTCCGGGCCCAGGGGCGCAGAACCGCGCGACTGCGGGTCAGTCACGCGTTCCACTCCTCCTTGATGGAGCCCATGCTCGACGCGTTCCACACGGTCGCCCGGAGTCTGACCTACCACCCGCCCGAGATCCCCGTCGCCTCCGATCTGACCGGGCAACTCGCCACCGCCGACGAGCTGTGTTCCCCCGAGTACTGGGTCCGCCATGTACGCGGTACGGTCCGCTTCCACGATGGAATGCGCACCTTGCATGACGACGGCGTCACCACCTTCCTGGAGCTGGGACCGGACACCACGCTCACCGAGATGGCCGCCGACTGCCTCACGGAAACCGCCGAGGCGGCGGTGATCCCCGCCCTGCGCCAGGACGATGTGCTCGGCGCCATCGCGGCGTTGCAGGTACGTGGCCATGGGCCCGACTGGTCGCGGTGGTACGCCGGAAGCGGGGCCCGGCGCGTGGACCTGCCCACGTACGCCTTCCAGCGCAAGCGGTTCTGGCTGCTGCCCGACGCGGCCGTGACCCGCCCCCAGCAGACGGACCGGGAAGCCGCGATGGACCGGCTGCGGTACCGGATCGGCTGGCAGCCCACGGCGGACCGGACGGCCTCCCCGCGCAACTGGCTGATCGTCCACTGCGACACCCTCCCCGTGCCGCAACCCCTCGGCGCCACGCTCGGCTCCCGGACGCTGCCCCTCGCCATCGACGCGGACCGCACCGAGATCGCCGAGCGCCTGGTGACCGCGTCGAACGGCGAACCGTTCGACGCGGTGCTGTCCCTGCTGGCGCTGGAGGAGCGGGCTCGTCCGGGCACGCCCGGCGTACCCGGGGGACTCGCGCTGACCACGGCGCTCATCCAAGCCATGGGCGACGCCGGGCTCGAAGCGCCCCTGTGGTGTGCGACGCAGGGCGCGGTGTCCACGGGCCACGGCGACCGGCTCGGCAGCCCGGTGCAGGCCATGGTGTGGGGACTGGGCCGGGTAGCGGCCCTTGAACACCCCGGGCGATGGGGTGGACTGGTCGACCTCCCCGTCACCCTCGACGCACCAGCGGCCGAACGGCTGGCCGGAATACTCTCCTCGACCGAAGACCAGGCTGTCATCCGCGGCACAGGAGTGTTCGTCCGGCGTCTGCTGCGCGCACCGCTGCCCACCGATCCCCGGCGCGAGTGGCCCGTACGCGGCACCACCCTCATCACCGGGGCGTTCGGCGCGCTGGGCCGACGCGTCGCGAAGTGGCTGGCCGCCGAGGGCGTCGAACGGCTGCTGCTGACGGGCCGGCACGCTGCCGACCCCGAACTGGTCGCCGAGCTGACCGCGCTCGGCGCCGAGGTCGAGACCGCCGCCTGCGACGTGGGCGACCGGGAAGCGGTGGCGGCCCTGCTCGCACGCATCCCCGAGGACCGCCCGCTGACCGCGGTGGCGCATACGGCCGGGGTGCTCGACGACGGCGTGATCGACGCGCTGGACCCCCAGCGGCTCGCACGCGTCCTGCACGCCAAGGCCACCGGCGCCAAGAACCTCCACGAACTCGCGGGGGAGCTGGAGGCGTTCGTGCTGTTCTCCTCCGCCACCGGCGCGGTCGGCAACGCCGGCCAGGCCAACTACGCGGCGGCCAACACCTACCTCGACGCGCTCGCCGAACAACGCCGCGCCGACGGACTCGCGGCCACGTCGATGGCCTGGGGGCCATGGGGGGCCGGTGGCATGGCGGTGGACGGTACCGACGCGCAGATCGTGGGCACGCGGCTGCGCCGCAACGGCATGACGGTGCTCGACCCGGACCTGGCGATCGACCTACTGGCCCGGGCCTACGCACACGACGAATCCGGGCTCGTCATCGCGGACATCGACTGGACACGATTCCTCTCGACGCTCGCCACCACCCGCAACAGCCCGCTGTTCACGGACCTGCCCGAGGCCCAGCAGAGCAAGGCCGCCCCGCCGCCCGTGGAGATCTCCGCGCTGGTACGGCGGCTCGCCGGGATGCCGCGGGCCGAGTGCGTCCGTACGCTGCGCGACCTGGTCCGCCAGAACACCGCGCAGCTGCTCGGGCACGACTCGGCCGCGCAGATCCAGCCCGCGAAACCCTTCCATGAGCAGGGGCTCAGCTCACTGGGCATCGTCGAGCTGCGCAACCAGCTCAGCGCGCAGACCGGACTGCGGATGCCCGCCAGTGTGCTGTTCGACCATCCCACCCCCTCCGCGCTGGCCGGCCACCTCGCCACGGAACTCGTCCCGGACACCGTTCCACCCGACCGCACACCGCCGGAGGCGGAGCCCGGGACGACCGATCTCGAGGCCATCCTGAGCCTCGCCGAACAGGAACTCTCCCGGGCCGGGGAGGACCGCCACGATGGCTGACGACAGGCTCCTCGACACCGTGCAGCGCCTGACCACCGCGCTGCGGGACACCCGGGAACGGCTGCGCGTGGCCGAGGCCGGCGCCCGCGAACCGATCGCCATCGTGGGCGCCGGCTGCCGGTTCCCCGGCGGAGTGAGCGACCCGGAAGGGCTGTGGCGGCTGGTCGGCGAGGGCCGGGACGCCGTCACGCCCTTTCCCACCGACCGCGGCTGGCCGGACGAGTTCACCGGCACGGGGGCGTTTCTGACCGACCCGGCATGGTTCGACGCGGGCTTCTTCGGCATCGGCCCCCGGGAAGCCCTGTCGATGGATCCGCAACAGCGGCTGATGCTGGAAATTTCCTGGGAAGCGGTGGAGCGGGCCGGAATCGACCCGCTGTCCCTGCGCGGCTCCCGGACCGGAGTGTTCACCGGCACCAACGACCAGGACTACCGCGGCCTGCTGGGCAAGGTCAGCAACCACAACGAACACGCCGACCACCTGGCCACCGGCACCGCGGCCAGCGTGCTGTCCGGGCGAGTCGCCTACTTCCTCGGGCTGGAGGGCCCGTCGGCCACCATCGACACCGCATGCTCGTCCTCGCTGGTGGCGTTGCATCTGGCCGTCCGGTCGCTGCGCTCGGGGGAATGCGATCTCGCGCTGGCCGGCGGTGTCGTGGTGCTGTCCACGCCCGGACTGTTCGCCGCCTTCCGGCGCCAGGGCGCCCTCGCCGCGGACGGCCGCTGCAAGGCGTTCGCCGAGGCGGCGGACGGTGTGGGCTGGGGCGAGGGCGCCGGGGTCGTGCTCGTCGAGCGGCTGGCCGACGCCCTCGCCCACGGACACCCGGTGCTGGCCGTGGTGCGGGGCACCGCGATCAACTCCGACGGCGCCTCCAACGGGCTGACCGCGCCGAACGGGCTCGCACAGCAGCGGGTCATCCGCGACGCGCTGGCCGACGCCGGGCTGCGCGGCCGGGATGTGGACGCCGTCGAGGCGCATGGCACGGGGACCCGGCTCGGCGATCCGATCGAGGCGTCGGCGTTGCAGGCGGCCTACGGTGGCGACCGGGAAACCCCCCTGGCGATCGGGTCGGTTAAGTCGAACATCGGGCACACCCAAGCCGCCGCCGGTATCGCCGGGGTGCTGAAGACCGTACTGGCGCTGCGAAACCGGACCCTGCCGAAGACGCTGCATGTGGACGCCCCGTCGTCGCAGGTGGACTGGGACTTGGGCGCGGTGGAACTGCTCACCGAAAGCCGCCGCTGGCCGGCCGGGCCGGGCCGCCCCCGGCGCGCGGGAGTGTCCGCGTTCGGCATCAGTGGCACCAACGCCCATGTGATCCTCGAAGAGGCGCCACCCGCCGAAGCGACACCGGCCGTCGGAGCGGAGCCGCTGCCGTGGGTGCTCTCGGCACGTACCGACTCCGCGCTCCGTGCCAAGGCGGGACAATTGCTCTCGGATGGCGACGGCAAGGCGGACGGCAGGGGCACAGCAGGCGTCGCCTACGCGCTGGCCACCTCCCGCAGCACATTCGAGCGCCGTGCCGTGGTGCTCGATACGGATCCCCGGGCCGGCCTGACCGCGTTGAGCCGCGGCGGCACCGCGCCGGGCCTGATCACCGGCACCGCCGATCTGACCGGCAAAGTGGTGTTCGTCTTCCCCGGCCAGGGCGGTCAGTGGGAGGGAATGGCCGGTGACCTGCTGGAGACATCGCCGGTGTTCCGGGAGCACATCCACGCTTGCGCCCAGGCGCTGGCGCCGCATGTCGACTGGGACCTGTCGGCCGTGCTGCGGCAGCGGCCGAACGCGCCCTCGCTGGAACGGGTGGACGTGGTGCAGCCGGCGCTGTTCGCGGTCATGGTCGCGCTCGCCGCCCTCTGGCGCTCCTGCGGTATCGAGCCGGATGCCGTGGTGGGGCACAGCCAGGGGGAAATCGCCGCCGCCCATGTGGCCGGCGCACTGTCCCTCGAGGACGCCGCACTGGTGGTGGCCCGGCGCGCCAAGGCGCTGACCCGGCTGTCCGGCAGCGGCGGGATGGCTTCGGTGGAGCTGCCGGCGGACGAACTGTGGCCCCGGCTGGACGAGAAGCTGTGCATCGCGACGGTCAATGGGCCGAGGGCGACGGTGGTCGCCGGAGACACCGACGCGCTCGGCGTACTACTGGCGGACTTGGCCGAATCCGGCATACGGGTACGGAAGCTGCCGGTGGACTACGCGTCCCATTCGCCCGAGATGGAGCTCGTCCGCGACCGCGTCCTCACCGAGCTGGCGCCGATCTCGCCGAAGGCCACGGACATCCCCTTCCACTCGGCGGTGACCGGCACCGTACTCGCCGGGACGGAGCTCGACGCCGGGTACTGGTACCGGAACCTGCGCCTTCCGGTGCGGTTCGACCAGGCCATCGCCGGGCTCGCGGCGCCGGAACACTCGTTCTTCGTGGAGGTCGGCCCGCACCCCGTACTGGGCCCGGCGGTCCTGGAGGCCGCCGGCGACAAGGCCGTGGTCGTCGGATCGCTACGCCGCGGGGAGGGTGGCCGCAGGGCGCTGCTCTCCGCGCTCGCCGAACTGCATGTCCGCGGTCTGTGTCCTGATTGGACGGCATGGGCGGGGCCGGACACACCCGGCTTCACCGAACTGCCCACCTATCCCTTCGAACGCAAGCGGTTCTGGCTGATGCCGGGTGAGTCCAGAAGCGCTGACCATCCCGTGCTGGATCCGGCGGTCGAGCTGGCACAGAGCGATGAGCTGGTGCTGACGGGACGTCTGTCGACGGAGTCGACTCCGTGGCTGGCCGACCACCGGGTACTGGGCGAGGTGATCCTGCCCGGCACCGCCTGGCTCGAATTCGCGCTGCACGCGGGCACCGCGGCGAACTGCGCCACGGTCGAGGAACTGACCCTGGCGGTGCCGCTGGTCCTGCCGGACGAGGGGGCCGCCACGGTGCAGTTGCGCGTCGGCGCACCGGATGACAGCGGGCGCCGCAGGCTGGACCTCCATGCGAAAGTGGACGGCGCGGGCTGGGTGCGGCACGGCGAAGGCGTGCTGAGCCCGGCACCCGCCGAGCCCGAGGCGCCGGAGAAGTGGCCACCCGCCGATGCGGAAGTGGTCCCGCACACCGGGCTCTACCCCGCGCTGATCGGCCACGGGCTGGGCTACGGCCCCACGTTCCAGGGGCTGCGCGCCGTATGGCGGCGCGGCGACGAGGTCTTCTGCGAGGTGGCCTGCCCGGTGGACACCCATGGCTTCGTGGTCCATCCGGCGCTCCTCGACTCGGCCCTGCACGCTCTCGGCTTCAGCGCCCCGGCGGGTGGCGAGGCCGGGGAGGCCAGCGGACCGGTGCTGCCGTTCACCTGGACCGGTGTCACCGCGCATGCTGCTGGGCCCTCGGCGCTGCGGGTGCGGCTGTGCGGATCCGTCGACGACGGGGTGCGGCTGGCCGTGACCGACAGCGAGGGCGCGCCGGTGCTGTCGGTGGACTCGCTGGTGTTGCGCCCGGCGGCCGTACGCGGCGGCGCCCCGCGAGACGTGCTGTTCCGGAACAGATGGGTCGAGGTGCGCCCTTCGGGCGGGCTCGCGGCGGAAACCATGGCGGCCGTGGGCTTCGAGACCGGCCACTTCCCGGTTTTCCCCGATCTCCCGGCGCTGGAGGAGGCGGTCCGCGCGGGTCTGCCGGTGCCGGGCGCGGTGCTCGTAGCCGGCTCCCACGGCTCGGTCCGGGAATCCGTACACCGCGCACTGAGGCTGGTCCAATGGTGGTGTGCGCGCCCGGAGTTCGCGGCGTCCCGGCTGGTGTTCCTGACCTCGGGCGCGGTGGCGGCCAGGACCGGCGACGACGTCCCCGACCTGGCGGGCGCGGCCGTGATCGGCCTGGTGCGGTCGGCGCAGACCGAGGAACCCGGCCGGTTCGTCCTGCTGGACGCCGATGAGATCACCCCGCAGACGACCACCGCCGCCCTGGCCGCCGATGAACCCGAGGTCGCCCTGCGGGGCGGACAGGTGCTGGCACGCCGCCTGGTGCGGGTCGTCCCCCGGTCCCCCGGAACGTTCGCCGGGCCCGAGGACACCGTCCTGATCACCGGCGGCACCGGCACACTCGGCCGACTGCTGGCCCGCCACCTGGTCACCGCGCACGGGGTGCGGCGGCTGGTCCTGGCCGGCCGCCGGGGCCAGGCGCCCGGACTGCGGGACGGACTCGGCGCACTGGGCGCCACCGCCACCGTGGTCGCCTGCGACGTCGCGGACCGGACACAACTGGCCCAACTGCTCGGCGCACACCGGCCGACGGTCGTCGTCCACGCGGCCGGGGTGCTCGACGACGGCGTGGTGACGGCCATGGACGAGGACCGCGTCGACGCCGTCCTGCGGCCGAAGGCCGAGGCCGCGCTCGCCCTGCACGAGCTGACCCAGGACCTGCCACTGACGTCGTTCGTGCTGTTCTCGTCGGCCGCCGCCACCGCGGGCAGCGCCGGCCAGTCCAACTACGCCGCCGCCAACGCCGTACTCGACGCGCTGGCACACCACCGGCGCGCGCGAGGGCTGCCCGCGGTCTCGCTCGCCTGGGGCCTGTGGCAGGAGCGCAGCGATATGACCCGCCACCTCGATTCGACCGCCACCCCACCGTCCACCGCCGACTCGCTGTCCACCGAGGAGGCACTGGCGCTGTTCGACGCCGCGGCCGCACTCGCCGACCCGGTGCTCGTACCCGCCCGGCTCGATCTGCGCGGCCGTCAGGCCAGGCCCCTGCTGCGGGAGCTGGTGAACCGGCCGGAGATCCCGGAGGACAATCCGCGTCAGCTGCTCGACCGACTGGACGAACCGGAGCGCGAACGTGCCCTGCTCGACCTGGTGCTGGACAAGGTCGCGCTCGTCCTCGGACACGACGGCAGCGACGAACTCAGACCGCACGCCGGGTTCCTGGAGATGGGCGTGGACTCACTGGCCGCCGTGCACATCCGCAACCACCTCAGCCAGGCCCTCGACGTACGGTTGCGGGCGACCGTCACCTTCGACCATCCGACCCCGCCGGCGCTGGTCCGGCATCTGGCGGAGGTGCTGGCCCGGCCGGAGGGCGAACCGGCCCCCGAGGAGCACGGCGAGACCGTCGACGAGCTGATCGCCCGGACCAGGGCCACCGCCTGGGCGCAGACGCGCACCTACTTCACCTCGTCGGCCGAGCTGCCGCGGATCCCACGACCGACCCGGCTGGCCGGTGGCCAGGAGGGGCCGGCGCTGGTGTGTGTCACCTCGGCCGTCGGCACATCGGATCCGGTGCAGTACGCGCGCCTGGCGAAGCCGTTCCAGGGCGAGCGGGACGTCTGGGCACTGCGGCAACCGGGATTCCACCGCGGCGACCCGATCCCCAAGACCCCGGAAGCGCTGCTCGAGACGCACGCCGCGAGTCTGCGCGCGGAGTTGGGGGAGCGGCCCTTCGTGCTCGCCGGCCTGTCCTCCGGCGGCCTGATCGCCCATATGCTCGCCCGGTACCTCTACGACCAGGGCGCCCCGCCCGCCGGTGTCATCCTGCTGGACAGCTACGCCCCCGGCGAGGACCAACGGCTCGCCCTGCTGGCCCCCGGTCTGCGGGGGGAACTCCAGCACCGGGCCGACGACCCGGACTCCGCGGTGCGCAGCGACGACAGCTGGGTCACCGCCATGCTGCACTACGAGACATTCGACTGGCCGTTCACCGAGCTGCCGGCCCCGGTGCTGTTCGTACGCGCGGGGGAGCCGCTGGAGAGCTGGCCGGCGGACTGGGACTGGCAACCCGTCTGGCCGTACGACCACACCGCCGTCATCACCCGCGGCAACCACTTCACCATGCTGGAGGAACACGCCCCGCATACGGCCGCCCTGATGCGCGACTGGATGCGGGACACCTTCGGCTGAGACCGGCGAGCCGCGTCAGCGCACCAGATGGAGCGGCAGCTCCCGCAGACCGCGGAAGCTGACGTTCGGTCGCCAGACCAGGTCGTCGCCGGTGAGCTCGATCGTGGAATAGCGCCGCAGCAACTCCGTCAGCACCATCGAGGTCTCCAGCTTCCCCAGCGCGGCACCGATGCAGTAGTGCGGTCCACCGCTGAAGGCCAGTGTTTTCACCCCGGTGCGGGTCAGGTCGAGGCGGTCGGGATCGGGATAGCGCTCGGGGTCACGGCCGGCCGCCCCGAAAAGCAGCATCACCTTGGCGCCCGCGGGGAGGGTGACATCTGCCAAGGGGACGTCTTCGTTCAAGAGCCTGGAGACGATCTGCACGGGAGGGTCGTATCGAGTGATCTCATCGATCGAGTCGGTGACGATTTCCGGGTTGTCGCGCAGCATCCGCAGCTGGTCGGGATGGCGGAGCAGCGCCAAGAGGCCGTTTCCGATCAGATTGACGGTGGTCTCATGGCCTGCGACGAACAAGAACTGAACATTGGCGATGATCTCCTCCTCGGTCAGCTGCCCGCCATCGACCTCGGCGTGCAGAAGGAGGGAGAGGATATCGTCTCGCGGTGCTGACCTGCGCTCTTTGAGATGGTCGGCGACGTACTCGCGAAATTCCACTTCCGCCGCGTTCATCTCGACCGCGTCCTCGGCGGTTATCGAGGGGTCGATCACTCGGCTGATTTGTTCCGTCCAACGGCGGCACCGGTCTCGATCACTCCCGGGTAAGCCGAGGAGTTCGCAGGTCACAGTCACCGGAAGGGGCAGGGCGAGACTGCGGATGAGATCCGTCTTGCCTTCGCCCACGGCGTCGAGCAGCCGGGCGGTCTCGGCGGCTATCCGCGGCCGAAGCCGTTCCACGGAGGCCCGGGTGAAACACTTGCTGATCGCGCCTCGGATCCGTCGATGGGCGGGGCCGTCGAGCATGAGCATCCATTTACGTACGCTCTGCACGAGGGGGCTGTCCGGACCACCGCGGCGGTTGGCCCATGTCCGGTCCCGATAGAACTCGCTCGACGCTCCCGGTGCGCGCAGTACGGCATCCACATCGGCGTAGCGCGAAAGAACCCAATAGCCGAAGTGTGATTGATGGAGGGGGTCCGTCTCGCGCAGGTGTCGATAGATGGGATAGGGGTCGGTGCGGACCGAAGGATCTCGCGGATCGAAAATTATGGTCATTTCCATGCCGCCTCTGCATGTCGCTTCATTTACCCCCTGAGGCATAACACTTTCCAGAGACGCACAGCCAGGATACGGAGCCCGGACTAGGGAAAGTGCTATTCCGGCGCCAGGATGAAGCGGATCGATGAGATGCGCTTTGCGATTCCTGCCACACGCCCGCGCCACACTCGCCGCCGCCCGCGCCTTCCACGCCACGGCGTCGGCCCACCGGAGCGCCGGCGCCGCCGGATCGATCGGGCTGGCCGTCCCCCCCCGAGCGGTACGGTCGACGCGGCCGTCCTCATCGACCGGGATCCGCTTCCCCGCGGCGCCCTCCACGTCGCGACCGACGCCTATGAGGCCGTACTGCGCAGCGACCACCCGCTGGCGGGCGAGGAGTCCATCACACTGGCCGATCTCCTGGACGACCCGCTGCCGGCAACCACCTCCGGCTGCGAGACCCAGGCCAAACACCTGCACTCGCTGACCGGCCATCCGTACCGGCCCACCCAGCGCATCCGCGAACTCACCACCCTGCTGTCCATGGCGGAGGCCGGCCTCGGCGTCGCGATCATCCCGTCCCTGGCCGCGAGCATGATGCCCGAGACCCTCACCCTGGTCCTCCTCCTGCCCCGCCTGGAACGCCGACTCGTCCTCACCGGCCCCACCACCCGCCCCTGGCACCCCAACGTCACGGCCATCCGGGACCTGTGCGGGAAACACGCCGCCGACATGTCAGGCGGCCGGGCTCCCGACGTCACCACGAGGGCGCCTGCATGAGCAGCCGGGCGCGAATGGCTGCGATCGACGGTGCGTTCTCGGTGCCGACGCGGTAGGCGAGGTAGAGCGTGTTGATGGGCGGGATCTCGGGCTCCAGGAGCGGCACCAGGGCACCCGAAGCGAGTTCCTTCGCGCACAGATAGCGCGGCAGCACCGTGAGCCCGGCTCCGGCGACGGTCGCGGTCAGCACGCCTCGCAGATCGGGGACGACGACAGCGGGGCTGCTCGTGGGGCGGGTGCCGAACACGGTACGCCAGTAGCGGCGGATGATGGGGCGGTCCTCCGCGTAGCTGATCAGAGGCAGTTCTCGCAGGGCCACCGGTCCTTCGCGCATGAGCTGCCCACCGTCCACGAGCGCGGCCAGGCGCGGGGCGGCGACCAGGACGAACTCCTCATCCGTGAGCGGCACCGAAGCGATCGCCTTGCCGCGCGGGCGGTGGGTCGAGATGACGAGGTCGAACCGGCCGTCGGGGAGACCGGCCAGCAGCTCGTCGGTCAGCCCCAGGGTCACCCGCAGCCGCAGTCCGTCATGGACCAGCGGCGCCAGCGCGGCCAGCACCCGCGTGCTCATGAGTTCGGCGGGGCCGGCCAGATGCATGGGCTTGGTGAACGGGGTGGTCCGGCCGGCGACGCCGCGCTCGGCGATGGTGGCGAGGGCGTCCACATGCGGACCGGCCTCGGCGGCGAGTTCATCGGCCACGGACGTCGGTACGACCCCCCGCGGCATACGCAGAAACAGCTGCTGCCCCATCTGCTCCTCCAGCGTGCGGATCTGCGCGGTGACGGTGGACTGGGACCGGCCGACCTGGCGCGCCGCAGCCGTGAGGGAGCCGGACCGGTGGACGGCCAGGAAGGTCTTCAGCAGGGACAGATCCACCAGGGCTCCTCAGGGTCCGGCACATCCATCGGTTTTCCGATGGATGTGGGGCGATCTTCCCATTGGTCGCCCATGGGTGCGCCGCTCTACGCTGCACAGACGCCGAGGGGCCGGGGAACGGCCCCTCGATCGGAAGCACATCGGACGCACATCGGAAGCACAGAGGAGACCGCCATGCCCGGCACCCGAAAGATCCTGTTCGCCCTGACCAGCCACCAGGAACTCGGCGAAACCGGCCGGACCACAGGCTTCTATGTGGGCGAGGCCGCGCACCCCTGGAAGGTCCTGTCCGACGCCGGTTACGAGGTCGACCTGGTCTCGGTCTCCGGGGGCCGTCCGCCGATGGACGGCCGCGACCTGTCCGATCCGATCCAGAAGGCATTCCTGGAGGATCCGCGTATCGCGGAGAAGCTGGCGGCGACGGCCCGGCCGGAGGACATCACCCCCGGCGACTACGACGCCATCGTGTACGTGGGCGGTCACGGCACCGTATGGGACTTCCCCGACAGCGCCGGGCTCGCCCGTATCGGGCGCGACATCTACGAGGCCGGAGGGGCGGTCGCCGCGGTGTGCCACGGCCCGGCGGGCCTGGTCAACCTCAAGCTGTCCAACGGGGCGTACCTGGTCGACGGCAAGAACGTCGCGGCGTTCACCAACAGCGAGGAGGCCGCGGTGGGGCTCACCGACGTGGTGCCGTTCCTGCTGCAGAGCAAGCTCGAGGAGCGGGGCGCCAAGCACACCGGCGCGCCCGACTTCGAACCCCATGTGGTCGTCGACGGCCGTCTGGTCACCGGGCAGAACCCGGCCTCGGCCACCGCACTCGGGGAAGCCCTCGTCAAGGTCCTCATATAGGCCGGGGCACCGATTCGGCCGCTCAGGAATGAAACGGCTGGTGGTCGCTGTTGCGGCGAGAGCCGCCGCCCCGGCGAAGTGTCGGCGAGAGCCCGGCGGGCACGGCCGCCGGGCATGTCGGACACTTGGATTACGACGCGAGGTAGAAGTGAGCACCGTCCTGACAGAGCTGCCGAACAACCGGAAGAAGGCCATCGACGGCCACCGCGCCGACGATATGGCCATGCCGTCCGGGCAGGGCGCGGTGCGCGGCTGATCATGTCCTCCGAGGCCAACGACTACACGGAGCAGACCGCCTGCGCAGCCGACTCGCACTCCCCGCTCCGTGACTTCCTGCGGACCGAAACCGGCAGCGCCGCCGTCCTGGTGACGGCGGCGTTCGCCGCGCTCATCTGGGCCAATCTGACGCCCTCGGCCTATGAGGCGTTCTGGCATACGCATCTGTCCCTGCGGCTCGGCTCCCATGGCATCGCGCTCAACCTGCGAGAATGGGTGAACAGCGGGCTGATGACGGTGTTCTTCTTCGTCGTCGGCCTGGAGGCGCGGCGCGAGTTCGACATGGGGGAACTGCGCGAACGCAGCCGACTGGCCCTGCCGGTCGCGGCGGGCCTGTGCGGCATGCTCGTACCGGTCGCCATCTACCTCGCGATCAACGCCGGTCACGCATCGGCGCAGGGCTGGGGCGCGGCCATGTCCACCGACACCGCCTTCGCCCTGGGGATCCTCGCCGTGGTCGGCCGGCATATGCCCTCCAGTCTGCGGGTCTTCATCCTCACCATCACCGTGGTCGACGACTTCCTGGCGCTGGCCGTCATCGCCATCGCCTACAACAGCGGCCTCTCCGTCCCGGCGCTGCTGGTGGCCATGGGCACCTTCGCCGTCGTCCTGCTGGTGCGGCGGCTGGGAGTGCGCCGCGGCGCCGTCTACGCGGTGCTCGCGGTGGTGGGCTGGGCCGCCATGCTCGAATCGGGTGTGGATCCCGTGGTCATCGGGCTGGCCATGGGGCTGCTGACCTACGCCTACCCCGCGGCACGCAGCGACCTGGAGCGCGCCACCGGGCTGTTCCGGCTGTTCCGCGAACAGCCGACACCCGAACTCGAGCGCTCGGTCCGCGCCGGACTGGCCTCCGCGATCTCACCCAACGACCGCCTGCAGCAGATCTTCCACCCCTGGGCCGGCTATGTCATCGTGCCCCTCTTCGCCTTGGCCAACGCCGGTATCCCGATCAGCGGCGAGCAGCTGTCACGCGCGTTCTCCTCACCGGTCACCCTCGGCATCCTGCTCGGGTACACCCTCGGCAAGCCGATCGGCGTCATCGGCGCGTCCGCACTGACCACCTGGCTCAGCCGCGGCCGTATCCGGCTGCCGGTCGGGTGGGGAGCCGTCGCCGTCGGGGGCTCGCTGTCAGGGGTGGGCTTCACGGTGTCCCTGCTGATCGCCACCCTCGCCTTCCACGGCACCGGCCTCCAGGACGCCAAGATCGGCATCCTGAGCGCCGTCCTCTGCTCCTTCGTCATCAGCTGGCTGATCACCCGCGCCATCGGGGCGCTTCCCCGAGAAGCTCAGCTGCGAGCGGTGCTGGGCAAGGCTGAAACGATCATCGACCTCCCCGTACCCGTGGACCCCCACCGCGACCATGTGCGCGGACCCCGCGACGCTCCGGTGACCGTTGTCGAGTACGGCGACTACGAATGCCCCTACTGCGGTCAGGCCGAGCCGGTCATCCGTGAGCTCCTCGGGGACTTCGGGGATGTGCGCTACGTATGGCGCCACCTCCCCCTGACGGATGTGCACGTCCACGCCCAGCTGGCCGCCGAGGCCGCCGAGGCGGCGGCCCTCCAGGGCGGCTACTGGGACATGCACGATCTGCTGCTCAGCCACCAGGGCGCCCTGCGCTTCGACGACCTGCGCGGATACGCCGCGGACATCGGTCTGGACGTGGCGCGTTTCGAGCGGGACATGCGCTCCCGCGCCGGTTCGGCCCGTGTCGCGGAGGACGTGGAGTCGGCGGATGTCGGCGGGGTGGCGGGCACCCCCACGTTCTTCGTCAACGGGCGCAGACACCAGGGGGCGTACGACATCACCGGCCTGTCCGCGGCGGTGCGCGCGGCCCGCGAGCGGGCGGCCGTCAGCGCCTAGGGTCTGTCGTCAAAGGGAGCAGGGCGGCCCCCTTTGACGACAGACCCTGGGCGCGCTGTGCGAGCCGAGGGCCGGGCGCGGGGCTATGCAGAGAAACGCCCATGCCGTCAAGGTATCGCGCAATGCGAAATGGGGCTTGGACGGGCATAACCGCGGGTCCCTACGGTCGTGACACCAGCGCAGGCAGACCCGGTGTGAGGAGCAATGGTGTCCAAACTCGCCGTCGTCATGACCCCCGAGCGCGCCGCCGACGTATGCGGCCCCGATGCCCGGCGTCTGATCGAGGAACACTTCGAGGCGACCTGGGCCGAAGGCGGGCTTGACGACCGGGAAGTGGCCCGGTTGGCCGCCGGCTGCGATGTACTGCTGACCAGTTGGGGCACCCCGCATCTGGACGCGTCGATCTGGGCCGACGGCGGCGGCCCCAAGGTGGTCGCCCATGCGGCCGGCACGGTGAAGAAGCTCATCGATCGCCAGGTGCTCGACCAGGGCGTCACCGTCTTCTCCGCCGCGGGCCGGATCGCCTGGTCGGTGGGGGAGTACTGCCTGGCCGCGATGCTCACCCTGGCCCGCCGCCTGCCGCGGTTCGATGTCGCGCTGCGCGGCGGCGGCTGGAAGCAGAAGGACTTCAGGGGCGGCGAACTCGCCGGCCGCTCCGTGGGCATCGTCGGAGCCAGCTCCACCGCACGCGCCCTGATCACCCTGCTGAAGCCGTTCGGCTGCGATGTGCTGGTGTACGACCCGTACCTGGACGAGACACGGGCCGCCGCGCTCGGCGTCCGCACCGCCACGCTGGCGGAGACGCTTCGCTGTGCGTTCGTCTCGCTGCACGTACCCGATCTGCCGGCGACCCGGGGAATGGTGACCAGGCAGCTCATCGAGGCGATGCCCGACGGCACGATCGTCGTCAACTCCTCGCGCGGCCCCGCCGTCGACCAGCCGGCGCTCCTCGACCACGTCCTGTCCGGCCGGCTCCTCGCCGCGCTGGATGTGTACGACCCCGAGCCCCCGAGCTTCGGCGAACCCGTGCTGAGCTGCCCGAATCTGCTGCTCACCCCGCATATCGCCGGGGACACCACGGAAGGGCATCTCGCGCTGGCGGGGTATGTGCTGGCCGATGTCGTGGACTGGCTCGACAAGGGCGTCCACGGCCCGAGCCACGTCGATCCCGCCGCATGGCCGACCGCCGCATGACCACCTGCCGGCCCACCCCCTCAGGTCTCCCCCTCAGGTCTCCCGCGAAAGGACCCACGCTCCCATGTCGCGTATCACGGCGGTCGACGTCTTCCCCGTGGCCGTGCCGTTCGCCCGGCGGTTCGTACTCGGCAGCGGCACCGTCGGCACCCCGGACCAGGCAGGGTTGGTGATCTTCGTCAGGCTGGCCACGGAGGACGGGGTCGTCGGCTGGGGCGAACAGCGGGCCCTGCCGAGCTGGAGCTATGAGACCGCCGAGACGATCGCCGTGGTCATCAAGCGGCACCTCGCGCCCCTGCTGCTCGAACTCACCCCCTTCGACGTGGAGTTGTTCCACGCGCGGGCGAACCGACGGCTGAGCCCCGCGGTGTCCAACGGCTTTCCGTTCGCCCGGGCCGCGGTCGACATCGCCATGCACGACGCCGCCGGCAAACTGGCCGGGCTGCCGGTCCACGCCCTGCTGGGCGGCAAGGTACGGGACACCATTCCACTCTGTTCGGCCATCGGCGTGGGGGAGCCGTCCGCGGTCCGCGAGCATGCCCGAGCGTCCGCCGACTACCCGGCGTACAAGGTGAAGATCGGCGGGGACATCGACGCCGACGCCGCGGCCGTCACGGCGGTCGCCGAGGTCGCGGCAGCCAAGCCCATCTGGCTGGACGCCAACCAGTCCTACCGGCCGAGCGGGCTGAAGCGACTGCTGCACGCGCTGCACGACGTGCCGGGGATCCACTGCGTGGAACAGCCCGTGCCCAGCACCGACACCCTCGGTCTGCAGCGGCTGCGCAGCATGATCGATCTCCCGGTCGCCATCGACGAGGGCAGCTTCACCGCCCAGGACCTGGCCCGTACCCTCCGCCTCGACGCCGCCGACCTGGTGGTCGTCAAGCTCTGCAAGTCCGGTGGCATCCGGAGCGCGTTGAAGACCGCCCAAGTCGCCCTGGCCGGTGGCCTGGAGGTGCTGGCCAGCGGGCTGACCGACTGCGGTATCGGCTTCGCGGCGGCGCTGCATCTGTTCAGCCAGCTGGAACTGGCCCTTCCGGCCGAGCTGAACGGCCCCGAGCTGCTGTCCGATCTCTACGTCCACAACCTGGACATCGTCTCGGCCGTCGCGACCGTCCCCACCGCTCCCGGCCTCGGTGTCGAGGTCGACGAGGAGCGCATCCGCGCCGAATCGACGGACCTTGCGTTCGCCTGACACCGCACGTCCTCACCGGAGCCCCCAGCACGTCCCCACCACAGCACGTCCTTGAACAGCGAGGAGACGACGATGTCTTCCAGCCTGTCCCGCCGCACCCTGCTCAGAAGAACCGCCGCCGGAGGCCTCGCCGTCGCGGGCCTGAGCGGCTGCTCGACCGGCCCGCCACCGGGAACCGCCACCTGGTCCATGTGGTCCAACGGCCCGGAGGAGGGCAAGGTCTGGGCCGCGTTCGGCGACTACGTCGAGAAACGCATGCACGTGAAGTCCGTCTCGACGCTCACCCCGTCGGACAGCTACGCCACCAAACTCGACCTCCAACTGGTCAGTGGAACGGCCAGCCTGGTCACCGGTATCAACGGCTGGATGGTGCCGACCTACGCGGCGCGCGGCGCGCACCGGCCGCTGGACGATCTGATCGCCGACGACCCGGACTTCGACCTCGACGACTTCTACCCCGCGATCCGGTCGATCTCGTCCTTCGCGGGCAAGACGTACGGCATCGGCTTCGACGTGGCGCCCACCGTGCTCTACTACAACAAGACGCTGCTGGACAAGCACGGCATCGACCCGCCGTCCCCCACCGAGCCCATGACCTGGGAGACCCTGCGGGATCTGGCGATCGAGCTGAGCGGGCCCAAGGACAGTTACGGATTCACCTGCGGTCCGGCCATCGACGACCTGGTGTCATGGATCTACTCCGCCGGCGGCAACGTCATCAACGACAAAGGCGACGGCAGCGCCCTGGACGCCGCCGAGGCCCGGCACGCCATCGAATTCGTCATCGATCTGTTCGTCAAGGACCGGGCGACCCCGCCGATCACCAACCTGGTCAGCGCGAAGGCCAGCGGCGCCGCCCTGTCCAACTTTCTCCAGGGCAATGTCGCCTTTATGCAGAACGGGCCCTGGCAGGTGCTCAACGTCCGCAAGGCGCCCTTCGAATGGGACATCGTCCCCTTCCCCGCGGGGCCCGCGGGCAGCAAGCCGCGCGTATCGGGCTCCAGCTTCGGCATCCCCTCCGGCGTCAAGGGCTCCGACCTGGACCTGGCCTGGCGGCTGCTGAAAACCCTGACCAGCACCGGCGCGCTGGACATCTACGCGACGGCCGGGCGCAACAACCCGGCCAGGCGCTCGTCGGGCAGTGCCTTCAAACCACCACCCGCCAACCTCGGCGTCGTCCAGAAGATTCTCAAGGGCGAGGTCGGCGGCGGCCACCCCTTCGACGTGACCACCAACTGGAACCGGGTACGGCTGCTGATGGGCCAGGAGCTGCCGCGGGCCTTTCTCGGCGATCTGACGGTCGCCGAGACCATCGAGAACATCAACCCCCGGCTGAACGTCCTGATGCGTCAGCACCGGGACGCCGTCCGACAGGCCGACCGGCGCGGTGAGTGAGGATGACCATGGCTGTCGAGACCCGCACCGCCGCATCCCGGACCCAGACGCCGCGGCCCCCACGCCCCCGATGGCGCCGCTCGGAGGCGTTCGCCGCCTGGCTGTTTCTGCTGCCCAGTCTGATCGGATTCCTCGTCTTCACCGCCGGCCCGGTCATCGCCGCGGGTGTGATCTCGCTGCTCGACTGGAACCTGTTCAGCCCGCCCAGTTTTGCGGGTCTTGACAACTTCACCCGGCTGGGACCGGACGCGACGTTCTGGTCGGCATTCGGCAACACCCTGTACTTCACCTTTGCCAGTGTGCCGTTGACCCTGCTGGTCAGCCTGGCCCTCGCCCTGCTGCTCAACCAGGGGCTCCGGCGCATCGCGGTCTTCCGGTCGCTGCTCCTGCTGCCGTACGCCACCATCACCGTCGCGGTGGCATTCGTCTGGGTCTGGCTCTACATCCCCACCGACGGACTGGTCAACGCCGTGCTCGGCGTGGTCGGAATCGACGGTCCGGCGTGGCTGATCTCGGACGACTGGGCGATGCCGGCGCTGATCGTGATGAGCGTCTGGAAGAGCTTCGGCTTCGGCATGGTGATCTTCCTGGCCGGACTGCAGGCCATCCCGCAGCAACTGTACGAGGCCGCCAGGGTCGACGGCGCCACACCGTGGCGGACCTTCCGCAGTGTGACGCTGCCACTGCTCTCACCGGCGATGTTCTTCGTCGTCGTCACCTCGATCATCAATTCGTTCCAGGTCTTCGACCAGGCCCTGGTGATGACGGACGGCGGGCCGGGGTCACGTACCACCACCCTCGTCATGTACATCTACCAAACGGGGTTCCAGAACTACGAGCAGGGCTACGCGGCCGCGCAGTCGATCGTGCTGTTCGCCTTCATCGCGGTGGTCACCGCGATGCAGTTCCTCCTCCAGCGGGGGCTGGTGCACTATGACAACTGACATCCCCGTACTCGCGCCGCTGCGCCGCTCGCCCGTCGCCCGACGGAAACTGCTGGTGTTCACCTGCTTCCTGGCCACGGCGGTCACCCTCACCCCGATCGCGATGATGGTGCTGGTCGCCTTCCAGTCCGACACCGAGTCGATGCAGACCAAGCCCTCGTTCTGGCCGAGCAGTTGGCACACCGAGAACATCAGCCGCGCCTTCGACCTGGTCCCCATCGGCCGCTATCTGCTGAACACCGTCATCTTCGCCGGTGGCACCACGATCCTGGAGACGGTCACCGCGGCGCTGGCCGCGTACGCCTTCGCCCGGCTCACCTTCCGGGGCCGTGAGGTGCTGTTCGGCGTGTATCTGGCCACCTTGATGATTCCGACGCAGGTCACCCTGGTCCCGCAGTTCATCCTGGTGGCCAAGTTGCACGGGGTCGACACCTGGGCGGGGATGATCCTGCCGCACGCCTTCACCGCGCTCGGGGTGTTCCTGCTGCGGCAGTTCTTCCTCGGCATCCCCCGCGACTACGAGGAGGCGGCCCGGCTGGACGGGGCGAACCGCTGGCAGACCTTCATCCGGGTGATCGTCCCGCTGGCCGTACCGGCCATCGCCACCCTGGCCGTGTTCAAGTTCATCAGCCAGTGGAACAACCTGCTCTGGCCGCTGGTGATCTCCAACAGCGACGCCACCAGGACCGCGTCGGTCGGCCTCCAGGTGTTCCAGTCCACCAACGGAACCCAGTGGAACCTGCTGCTGATGGCGGCCACCATCACCACCGTCCCGCTGATCCTGCTCTTCTTCCTCACCCAGCGATGGTTCGTCAAAGGCATCACCATGAGCGGACTCGGAGGCCGCTGACCCATGACATATCTGTGGTCCGTCTTCACCAAGCCCTGGTCCGCCCTGCCCGGCGACGAGTTGGGCAAGCTGGTTTCCGGGCTCGGCTTCAGCGGCGCCGAGGTCCCGGTACGGGACAGCGCCTATGTCACCCCGGCCGAGGCGGAACGGCTGCTGCCGCCCTTCGCCGCACAGCTGAGGACCGAGGGCGTCGAGGTCATCAGCGTCGCGAGCGGCCTGGACGAGCCCGTCTTCGCGGCGTGCCGGGCGGCGGACGTACCGATGATCCGCGTCATGGCCGAACTCGGCCCCGACGGCTACGCCGCCTCCGTACACCGCTTCCGGCAGCGCCTGGAGGCCACCGCGCCCCTGGTGAAGCGGTACGGCGTGCAGGTGGGGGTGCAGCCGCACCACGGGCGCTTCGTCTCCTCCGCGCTGGGCGTGATGGACCTGCTCGACGGGCTGCCGGCGGAGGGTTTTCGGGTGGTGTGGGACGCGGCCCACGACGCGCTCGCGGGCGACGACCCCGGGGTGACGCTGCCGCTGGTCGCGGACCGGCTCGGCATCGTCAACCTCAAGAACGTCGTCCATGTGCCGGTCGAGCCCGCCGGTGAGTCGGTCGGCGGTCACTGGAAGCCGTGGTTCGTCCCGGGTGCCGAGGGGCGGTCGAACTGGTCGGCGGTCTTCGACCGGCTGGCCGCCATGGGCTGGTCGGGGCCCGTCTGCCTGTCGGGCCAGTACTCCGACCCGAGCGTCCCGGTGGAGGAGCGCCTGGTGACGGACCTGGCGGCGGCGCGCGCGGCGAGCGCCTGACGCGCCGGCGCCAGGCTCAGACGAACTGCTGGATCACCAGCACGGTCGCGCTCGCCACCGCGAGCACCATGGCGGCGGACCTGGTACGCCGCATGTCCAGCCTGCTCGCCAGCGGGCGGGCGAGCAGCACGCCGATCGCCGCGGCCGGGGCCAGCAGGGCGGTGTACCGCAGGCTGTTCGAGTGCACGGCCCCGGTCGCGGCCAGCGTGACCAGACTCATCGCGGAGCCGACCAGGAAGAACCCGCTCATCGTGGAGCGCAGCTTCGGGCCGCTCAAGCGCTGCCAGACCATGGCCATCGGCGGCCCTCCGATGGAGGTGGCCGTGCCCATCACTCCCGAGACCATCCCGGCCAGCAGCACGGACCGCCGTCCCGTACGCGGTACGAAGCCGCGCAGGCTCACCGCGACGCCCGCGAGGACGACCGCGGCGACGAGGAAGGCGAGTTGCCGGGCGGGCAGCAGTGCGACCAGCGCCGCACCGCCCAGGACGCCCGGCACCCGGCCGACCAGCGCCCACCCCGCTCCTCGTATGTCCGCGTGCCCGCCCTCCAGCGCCATGACCGCACCGGTGACCCCGGTGGCGAGCAGCAGCACCACCACCGGGGTGAGCGAGGGGTCCAGCGTGGCGATCACCGGGGCGGCGATCAGGCCGAGTCCGAAGCCTATGGAGACCTGGAGCAGCGACCCGACCGCCACGGTGACGAAGAGCAGGGCGAACTCCGGCGCGCTCACGCTCCCCTCGGCCCGGTGCCCAGCGGGAAGTGGCACAGCGCCTCATGCGGCTCCCGCCCGGGGTCCGCGGCGCCGTCGCGGGTGATCGCCAGGGGAGCGTGCTCGGCGCACCGGGCCTCGCTCTTCCAGCAGCGGGTGCGGAACCGGCAGCCCGATGGAATGTCGAACGGGGAGGGGATCTCCCCGCGCAACTGGATCTCCTCGTCGCGTGCCTCTCCCGAGACGTCGAGCGTGGGCGCGGCCGACATCAGGGCGGCGGTGTAGGGGTGCAGGGGCCGGTCGAAGACGTCCTCGGTGAGGCCGTGTTCGATGACCTTGCCCAGATACATCACCGTCACCCGATCGGAGACATGTCGGACCACTGACAGGTCATGGGAGATGAAGACATAGGAGACGCCGAGCCTTTCCCGCAGCTCGGAGAGCACATTGAGCACCTGGGCCTGCACCGACAGGTCCAGCGCGGAGACCGGCTCGTCGCACACGATGAGGTCGGGGTCGAGCGCCAGCGCGCGGGCGATGCCGATGCGCTGCCGCTGCCCGCCGGAGAACTCGTTCGGGTAGCGGTGGGCGTCACTGTCCCGCAGCCCGACGAGGGACAGCAGCTCACGTACCCGCCGCTCCCGGTCCTTGGCCGTGGGCACGATGTCGCGGTGGGTGCGCCACGGCTCCCCGATGAGGTCGGCCGCGGACATCCGGGCGTTGAGCGAGGCGAACGGGTCCTGGAACACCATCTGCACCCGACGCCGCCAGGCCAGCAGTTCCTTGCCCTTGAGGGTGAACGGGTCGGTGCCGTCGAAGCGCACCGTCCCCGTGTCCGGCCGCTCGAGCCCGAGCACCACCCTGGCCAGGGTCGACTTACCGCATCCGGACTCGCCGACCAGGCCAAGGGTCTCCCCGCGCTCGAGCCGTACATCGACTCCGTCCAGCGCGGTCAGACGCCGGCGCCCATGGCCGAACGACTTGGTGACGCCGCTGACCTCGAGCAGGGGCGGGGATCCGGCCGAGCTGTCGCGGCGCGGGCCCGTGGCGGTGGTTTCGGTGACGGGGGCCCCGGAGATCGGGGCCCCAGAGATCTCAGACACGGTCGAGCTCCTCGGAAAAGTGGCAGGCGGCCGAGCGCGAGGCGTCGACGGACACCAGCTGAGGACGTTCCTGGGCGCAGCGCTCCCTGGCCAGCGGGCATCTGGCCTGGAAGACACAGCCGGAGGGGACCGCGCTGAGCTCGGGCGGGCTGCCCGGCACGGCGGGCAGCGGGCGGCCCCTGACGGCATGCTCGGGTACGGAGTCGAGCAAGCCCTTGGTGTAGGGGTGGCGGGGGCGGGCGAACACCTCTTGTACCGGGCCGGTCTCCACCACATTGCCCGCGTACATGACCACCACATCGTCCGCGCGCTGGGCGACCACCGCCAGGTCGTGGGTGATCAGGACGATCGCCATGTCCCGCTCGGTCTGCAGATCCCGCAGCAGCCGCATGATCTGCGCCTGCACGGTGACGTCGAGCGCGGTAGTGGGCTCGTCGGCGATCAGTACGTCGGGGTCGAGGGCGACGGCCATCGCGATCAGCAGACGCTGGCGCATACCACCGGAGAACTGATGCGGATACGAGCGGGCCCGCAGCCGCGGTTCGGGTATGCCGACGCGGGTCATCAGCTCGATCGCCTTCTCCTTGGCCTCGCGCCGCGACAGCCCGCGATGGATGCGGAACGGCTCGGCGAGTTGCCTGCCGACCGGCTGTACGGGGTTGAGCGCGGTCAGCGCGTCCTGGAAGACGATCGACAGACCGGGGCCGGCGAGCTTTCTGCGGCCCGCCGGGCTGAGCCGCAGCACATCGGTGCCGGACACCCGTACGGATCCCTCCGTCACCTCGGCCACCGGGTCGAGCAGCCCGGCGATCGACAGCGCGGTCATGGACTTTCCGCAGCCGGACTCGCCCAGCAGCGCCAGTGTGCGGCCCTTGCGCACGCTGAAGCTGACGTCGTCCACGGCGCGGACCGTGCCGGAGGGGGTGCGCAGTTCGACGCGGAGCCCTTCGACCTCGAGCGCGGCGCCTTCGGCCGCGGCGGGCGCGGGCAGGGTTGACGGCTTCACGCGATCACCTCCGGGGAAACAGCGGCTCGGGCCCCGCGCCGCTTCTTGGGCAGCGTCAGACGCCAGCGCTGCGCGGGATCCGTGGCCAGGCGCACCCAAGCGGCGAGCACCGTGGCCGACACCGTGGTGAGTACGATCGCGATGCCCGGAAGCACGGCGATCCACCAGGCGGTCTGCAGATACTGGCGGCCCTGGGCCACCATCAGCCCCCAGCTCACATCGGGGGGCTGGATCCCGATGCCGAGGAAGCTGAGCGACGACTCGGTCAGCATGACGAAACAGAAGTCGAGCGTGGCCACCGTCAGCAGCGTAGGCAGCGCGATCGGCAGAATGTGCCGGTAGATGATGTTGCGGCTCGGGGTGCCGAAGGTCCGGGCCGCGTCGACGAACAGCCGGCTTCTGAGCTCGGCCGACTCCGCGCGGGCGGTGCGGAGATAGACGGGGATACGTGCGATGGCGAGGATCAGCACGATGTTCAGCGCGCTGGGCGCGAAGACATAGAGCACGACCACCGCGATCAGCAGGGAGGGGAAGCTGAGGATGACATCGGCGACGCGCATCGCGATGTTCTCGCGCCAGCCCCCGTGGTAGCCGGCCCACAGCCCCAGAGCTGAGCCGATCAGCAGCGAGCACAGCACCGCGGGCACCGCGACGTACAGCGTCGTCCCGGCGGCCTCGATCAGCCGGGCCAGCACGCTGCGTCCCAGCACGTCGGTGCCGAGCAGCCCGTAGAAGCCGTGGTCGAGGGACGGCGGGCGCAGCGAGGCGCCGAGGTCCTGCCGTATCGCCTGGTCGCCGATGAACAGCCGGCCGAACAGCGCGATCAGGAACACCAGAGCGAGGATGACGGCCGCGACGGCCGCCGCCCGGTCCCTGCCGAGCAGCAGCCACCAGCGGGGCGGACGGTTGCCTGGTGAGGCGGGATCAGAAGTGGCTTCAAGAGCGGCTACGGAAGTGGCTTCAGGGGCGGTGCTGTCCGAGGGACGGTCAGCGGGGTCGGTCATGGTGGCTCCTTCGCTCACGCCGGCACCGCCTGGCGCACTCGGGGGTCGATCAAGGCGTGGCAGACGTCGACGAGGATGTTCAACGCGAAGATCGTCACTGCGGTGATCAGGACGGCTGCCTGCAATACGGCGAAGTCGCGCTGCAAAATCGAGTCGATCATGAGCTTGCCGATTCCGGGCCAGCCGAAGATCGTTTCCACGATCACCGCGCCGTTGACGAGACCGACGGCGAGGTCTCCAGCTACGGTCAGGACGGGCGTGACGGCGTTGCGCAGGGCGTGTCCGAACACCACTCGCTTGGCGTCGGCGCCCTTGCTGCGGGCCACCTTGACATAGGGCGCGGACAGCGCGCCGACCATGCTGCCGCGGACCACCTGGACGAGCACGCCGAACGGGCGGATCAGCAAGGTGGCGATCGGCAGCACCCATATCTCGGGGCCGCCCAGGGTGCCGGAGGTCGGCAGCCAGTCCAGGGTCACTCCGAAGACCAGCACACCCATGATCGCGAACCAGAAGTCGGGGATGCTGGCCGCGGTCATGGACAGCAGACCGGCGATCCGGTCGATGAGTGAGTTGGGCCGGTAGGCGGCGAGGCTGCCGACCAGCAGCGCGCCGAGGATGGCCAGAAGCATGGTCATGCCGGCGAGCTGAAGGGTGACGGGGAACGCGTCGAGCACCATCGTGGTGGCCGACTGGCCGGTGCGCAGCGAGGTACCGAAGTCGAAGTGTGCTGCCTGGCTGAGGTAGTGCCATAGCTGCACCGGGATGGAGTCGTCGAAGCCGTGGGCGGCGGAGAATTCCGCGCGCTGCTGGGGGGTGGCGCTCAGCGGGAGATAGAGGTCGACCGGGTTGCCGGTCAGGCGTGCCAGGCAGAACACGCCCAGCACCACGAACACCAGAGGGATCGCACTGGAGATGATGCGCTTGCGCAGGAAGGACCACATGTCAGTGCCTCCCCGCCTTCACCGGAGTGGCCTCGGCCAGCCGCATCTCGTCTCCGGTGGCGGAGTTCGGCTGGTATCGGACCGACGAGGACAGGCCGAGCAGTCCGCGCATATGAGCCAGGTAGGCGTACTGCGCGACCGTCTTGTTCTGATAGTCGAGCAGATCGGCGAAGGCCTTCTGGCGGGCCTCGCCGGACAGCTCGTTCGCCGCGTCGATGCGCCGGTCGAGCTCCTTGGTGCCGAACGTGGACTGCGGGCCGTCGCTCAGCAGGTACTGACTGGTGGTGAAGGCCGCGTCCCCGGCCTGGTTGCCGTGCTGGACCAGCATTGCGATCGGCCCGACATTACGGGGCAGCGGGCGCAGCTGGTACTGAAGACTGGTGGCCGTGTCCGCCATGCGAATCCTTACGTTCAGCCCTATCTGATCCATCTCGTACTGCAGGGCCTCGGCCGTCTCCGCGATCCCGGCGAACTGGCCGTTGCGCGCCACGATGGTGATCCGCCGCTTGGTGGGGACCCCGTCGGCAGCCGCCTGCTTGACCAGCGCACGGGCCGCGGCCACGTTGTGCGAAGGGGGGACGAGGTCGTCGTTGTGGCCCACCACGCCGGGCGGGACCAGTTGCGCGGCGGGCTTGGCCAGTCCGCCGAGCAGGGCCTTGATGATGCCCTTGCGGTCGATGGCCATGGCGATCGCCTTGCGCACCCGGATGTCGTCGAGCGGCGCCTCGCGGCCGTCCAGCCGCAGGGCGGTCGTCTCGTTGTTGGGGAAGGCGACGGAGTTGTCCTTGGTCGCGTCCATGGGGTCCAGCGATGTCGCGATGTCGGCCTCGCCCTTGTTGATCATGGCGGCTCGGACGCTGGCATCGCTGCGCCAGACATACATGGCCTGGGGGTAGGCGGGAGCCTTCCCCCAGTACTTCGCGTTGCGGGCCAGGGAGATCGAGACACCGGTCTGCCACTCCTTGACGGCGTAGGGGCCGGTGCCGATCGGTATGCGCACCTTGGCCTTGGTGTCGGTGGTGCGCGGCACGATCTCGATGAAGCTGATCCGCAACGGGAGGATGGGGTCGGCCTTCTTGGTGGTGACGGTCAGCCGGGTGGGGCTGACGGCGCGCACATCAAGTTTCTCGTCGCCGAAGACATAGCCGTCCACGTTGCAGGCGAGATCGGAGTTGACGGCGCGGTCGATGGAGAAGGCGGCGTCTTTCGCGGTGAACGGCTGCCCGTTCTGGAAGGTCACGCCGGTGCGGATGTCGAAGGTCCACGTGGTGGGCTTTGTCTGCCGCCAGCCGGTGGACAGCAGCGGTTCCAGCTTGCCCGAGGTGGGGTCCCGTTCAATCAGCGGTTCAGTGATGTTGGAGCGGACCACGACACCGGTCGCGGTTGTGGATGACTCGCAGGGTTCCAGCGTCGGGGGTTCCTGGGTGAGAACCACCCGCAGCGTGCTGCCGTCCGCGCTGCCGGCGTCACCGGCGCTGTCGCTGTTCGCCACGGTGCACGCGCTGGTCAGCAGCATCGTGCCCGAGGCGAGAAACATGAGAACGGGGTGTGCTCGGGACCTTCTTGGGCGAGGCAAGGAGCGTACGGAGGACTTCATCGTCGGCGTATCTCCGAAAGGGCTGAAGTGGTGCCGCCGGAGACGCGATTGCTGACATGGCTGTCCATACATGCGTACCCGGTCTGCATTTGTAAACGCCGAAGCTAAGGCCGAGGTGCAGGGGCGTCAAGGGGTGTGGCCAAAGCGTTGGCTGCGCGGTCCGCCGCAGGTCGGGACGAGCCCCGCGGCCGTCCATTGATATGGAGAAGGTATCGAGCGATACAGTTTTGAGCTTAGACACGCATCGAAATCGGCCATACGCTCCCGCCCATTCCACAAGAACGGGAGTGGCCCCATGCCTTCCTCAACTGGCACCGCCGGCATCGTGTTGCAGGTGTGTCCACTGCTGCCGACCCTGGAGTCCGCGCTGGCCGAGCACCATCACACCGTGCGACTCGCGGAACTGCCCGATCCCGACGCCTATCTGCGGGACCACGGTGGCGAGGTGGTGGCCGCGGTGACCAGCGCCCGGATCGGCGTGTCGAACGAGCTGATGGACGCCCTGCCCGCGCTCCGCGCGATCGTCCACTTCGGGGTCGGCTACGAGACCACGGACGTCGCCCGGGCCCGGGCGCGCGGTATCGACGTCAGCAACACCCCGGACGTCCTCACCGACTGCGTGGCCGATCTCGCCGTCGGCGCCCTGATCGATGTGATGCGCCGGCTGTCGGCCGCCGACCGCTTCGTCCGCCGCGGCGACTGGCTCCAGGATGCCTTCCCCCTCGCGTCCAAGGTGAGCGGAAAGCGCGTGGGCATCCTCGGGCTCGGCAGGATCGGCCGCGCCATCGCCCGGCGGCTCGAGGGCTTCGATGTCGAGCTCCTTTACTGCTCACGTACGCCCGCCGAGGACGTGAGCTATCGCCGCGTGTCCTCGCCCACCGAGCTCGCCGCGGAGTGTGACGCGCTGGTCGTGGCGGTCTCCGGAGGCGGCGCCACCCAGGGCCTGGTCTCGGCGGGTGTGCTCGACGCGCTCGGCCCCCAGGGCTATCTGGTGAATGTCTCGAGGGGCAGTGTCATCGATGAGCCGGCCCTGGTGAACGCCCTGGTCAGTGGCGGGATAGCGGGCGCGGCGCTCGATGTGTTCGCGGATGAGCCCCGTGTTCCCAAGGATCTGCTGGACCTGGACACGGTCGTCCTGCTTCCGCATATCGCCAGCGCCACCCATGAGACACGTGAGGCCATGGGCGATCTCACCTTCCGCAATCTGCATCGGTTCATGACCGAGGGCAGCCTCCTCACGCCGGTGCCGGAACATTGACAGCCGGATCACCCCCTGTTTACAAATGAAGACGTCGGCTACATATGAGGACGGTGTTCATGGCTGGGACGGCTGAACGCATCGCCGAAGTCACGGTGACCCCGGTGGCTTTCCGGGACTACCCCTTGCTCAATACGGTGGGAGTGCATGAGCCGTACGCGCTGCGCACCATCGTCGAAGTCACCACGGAAGGCGGCGTCACCGGCATCGGTGAGACCTACGGCGGCAGCGTGCACCTGGAGCGGGTGCGCCGGACCGCCGAGGAACTCGTCGGCATGGACGTCTGGAGCCTGAACGACCTGCTGCTGCGCACCCGCCGCGCGCTCGGTTCGGACACCGCCGGCGGCGACGGCATGTCCGGCATGGTCACGGGCAGCAGCACGGTGGACCGCGTGGTGTCCCCGTTCGACGTCGCCGCGCTGGACATCCAGGGCAAGCTGGTCGGGCGGCCGGTCAGCGACCTCCTCGGCGGCGCCGTGCGTCCCTCCGTCCCCTACAGCGCCTACCTCTTCTACAAGTGGGCCGGACACCCGGATCAGGCGGACGACGACTGGGGCGCCGCGCTCGACCCGGAGGGGCTGGTCGAACAGGCCCGGCGCATGATCGACCAGTACGGCTTCTCCTCCATCAAGCTCAAGGGCGGTGTCTTCGCTCCCGACGAGGAGATCGCCGCGATCCGCGCCCTGCGGGAGGCCTTCCCCGAACTGCCGCTGCGGCTCGACCCGAACGCCGCCTGGAGCGAGGAGACCTCGCTCCACGTCGCCCGGGAACTCGATGGAACCCTCCAGTACCTGGAGGATCCGACCCCGGGCCTGGCCGGTATGGCGGCCGTGGCACGGCAGACCGACACACCGCTCGCCACCAATATGTGCGTCGTCTCCTTCGACGACCTCGCCCCCGCAGTCGCGCAGGGCTCGGTGGGCATCGTGCTGGCCGACCACCACTTCTGGGGCGGTCTGCGGCGCGGTGCGCAACTCGGCGCGATCTGCGAGACCTTCGGCCTCGGCATGTCCATGCACTCCAACTCCCATCTGGGCATCAGCCTCGCCGCGATGACCCATCTGGCCGCCGCCACGCCACGGCTCACCTACGCCTGCGATACGCACTGGCCGTGGAAGCGGCCGGACGAGGATGTGATCGCCCCCGGAGTCCTGCGGTTCACCGAAGGGCAGGTCGCCGTGCCCACCGCCCCCGGACTCGGCGTGGATCTTGACCGGGACGCGCTCGCCCGGCTGCACCAGCAGTACCTCGACTGCGGGCTGCGCGACCGCGACGACACCGGCTATATGCGCCGCTTCGAGCCTGACTTCGACCCCACCGCGCCCCGGTGGTGACCGCGCCATGCGCATCATGCTCAACCACCGGATCCTGAGCAGGTTCAGCGAGCGGCTGAGGACGCGTACCGAGGGCCACCATGAGTGGCTGGAGGCCTCCGACTGGGACGTGGAGCGGATCGCCGACGCCATCGGCGAAACCGACGTATACATCGGCTCACAGCTCACCGAGGACGACGCGCGGCGGGCCCGACGGCTCCGGCTCGTCCACGTGGTCGGCGCGGGCTACGACGGCATCCCCCTGGGGGCGCTGGGGCCGGATGTGATCGTGGCCAACACCCACCACCACGGCAGATCGATCGCCGAACACGTCCTGATGTGTGTGCTGATGCTGTCCCGGCGTGTGCTCGCGGCCGATCAGGAGCTGCGCGCGGGGCGGTGGCGGAACGTCGCCGTCGACGCCACGCTGCCGTTCGGGGACACCCTGCGGGGGCGGCGTGTCGGCGTCATCGGCTTCGGGGAGACGGGGACGGAGATCGGTCGGCTGTGCCAGGCGGTGGGCCTGGGCGTACGGGCCGTACGCCGCGATCCGTCGGCCCCCCTGCCGGACGATCTGCGCCCCGACTGGGTGGGCGGCACGGACCGGCTGCCGGAACTGCTGGCCGACTCCGACATCGTCGTGGTCACCGTTCCGCTGGGCCCCGCGACCCGCGGGCTGATCGGAGCGGCCGAGCTGGCCGCGATGGGCCGCCACGCCCTTCTCGTCAATGTCGCCCGCGGCCCCGTCGTTCAGGAAGAGGCACTGTGCGAGGCGCTGTCGGCCGGCACGATCGCCGGCGCGGCCCTCGACGTATGGTGGGCCGGCCCGCCGCACGCCCCGAGCAGGCTGCCGTTCCACACCCTGCCCAATGTGGTGATGACACCGCACAACTCCGGCCATACCGAGGAAACCTTCGCCGACCGGGCCACCGAGATCGCCGCCAACATCACCCGTCTGGCGAACGGGAGTCCCCTCACCCATGTGGTCCGTGGAGCTGAGATGGCGAGGTAATTCCCGGTACCCACACCCACACAGCGGAACTCACGTAAACTTCCCGTCCGTTATTGCGCTGGGTTAGGTTCGGGGACGGGGGCCCGCTTCATGGTGACTTTCGCGCAGTTGAAGGCGGTCGATCCTGGCCAGTTCGAGCAGGCTGCCGACGGCTGGCACAAGGTGAGCAGCAGTGCCAGTGCGGCCAAGGACCGGCTGGACAATGAGATCAACGCAAAGCTTCGCGGGGGGCTCAAGGGGCAGGGGGTCGGTGCGGCGCTGGGGCGCCTGGAGCGGCTGAGTGGGAACTTCCACTATATGCAGGTGGAGTGTGCGCTGATCCTGACGGCGTTGAACGGGCTGGCCGCGGAGTTGCGGGCGGCGAAGAAGAAACTGGACAACGCCGTTCAGGACGCGCAGGACGCCGGGATGACCGTCAAGCAAGACGGTTCGGTGGAATACCGGCCCTTGGTGCTGCTTCCCGGCCAGGAGTACGAGCCGCCCGGGAACGGCCGTACGCCGTTTGTCAGGACGACGCCGAAGCAGCGGGCCCAGGGATTCGCCGACCGGATCGGTGACGCGCTCAAGGACGCGACCGAGGCGGACGGCAAGTACGCCAGGACGCTGGGCAAGCTGATCACGACGGCCGATCTGTCGGTCACCAAGGACGACTGGATCGACGCGGACAACGACCGGGGGGCGGTCGAGAAGACGGTCGGGGACTATCTGCGCGACGTTCCCAAGGACAAGTCGCCCGAGGACAACGCGGCCTGGTGGAAGAGCCTGAGCAAAGAGGAGCAGGCGGAATACATCTCCCTCTTCCCGGCGAGCGTCGGCAAGCTGGACGGCCTCCCCGTCGAGGACCGCGACGAGGCCAACCGCGTCGTGCTCAATGAGCAGCGGGCGAAGTACCAGACCGAGCTGGCGAATCTGCCGCCCGAGCCCAAGCCGAAGAACATCCTCGCCGGGCGCTCTTACGTGATCAACCCGGAATGGCTCAAATGGGACAACCACAGGAAGCATGTGAAGTCCTCCCTCGACGGTCTGAACGCCATTCAGGAGCGTTTCGATGTCACGGGAAAGGTCGACCCCTATCCCAGCAAGAGACCTTCCGGTTACAAACCGACCGGCGACGGGCTGCCGCCCGCGTATCTGCTGGACATCGACCCCGAGAACAACGGGCGCGCGATCATCGCGAACGGCAACCCGGACACGGCCGACCACACCGCGGTGATGGTCGACGGCACCAAGAGCAAACTCGGCTCCATCCGCACCCCCATCGTCAGGGGCACCAATCTGTGGCAGGCCGCCAGCGCGATGCCGGGCGAACCCGAGGTGTCGACCATCACCTGGCAGGGCTACGACGCTCCGCAGAACATGTTCCCGCAAGGCGCGTTGAACAGGTACGCCGACCGGGCGGCGGGAGATTTCAACGACTTCCTGTCGGGGCTGCACACCTCCCACAGCCCGTCGGCCAATGACCACCTGTCGGTGCAGGCTCACAGCTACGGGAGCGTGGTGGCGGGTTCCGCCGCCCGTCAGGGCACCCTGGAGGCGGACGATGTGATGTTCAGCGGCAGCCCCGGCGTCCAGGTGGGGCGGGCCGAGGACATGGACGTACCCGCGGGGCATGTGTGGAACCAGAAGGCGAAGGACGACCCGGTCCCCAGGCTGGGGGCGCCCACCCACGGCCACCACGAGGGTCTGACCCAGTTCATCACCCCCCACGACCGCATCTTCGGCGCCAACCAGATGTCCACCGACACCAGGGGGCACGGCAACTACTGGGTGGCAGGTTCGGAGAGCTTGGAGAACCAGGCGCGCGTCGTGGTGGGGCGCTACGACGAGGTCCAGCTGAAGTAGGCGCTTCCTGCGCGGCCCGCCGTCGAGCCGCTCCGCGTACGCGCGCTAGTGTGCGGGTGTGAGCCTCCATGTCGTCATAGGGTCCGGGCCCGCAGGGGCCGCCACCGCTCGGCTGCTGGCCGAGCAGGGTCATACGGTGCGGGTCATCACCAGGTCGGGCCGGAGCCCGGAGCCCGGCATCGAACACATCGCACTGGACGCGACGGACAGCGAGCGGCTGACCGCGGCCGCGCGGGGCGCGGCCGCGATCTACAGCTGTGCCGCACCGCCCTACCACCGCTGGGTGGGCGAATGGCCGGCGCTGGCCTCGTCGCTCTGCGCGGCGGCCGAGGCGACCGGGGCCGTCCTGGTCATGCTGGGCAACCTCTACGGCTACGGTCCGGTGGACGGCCCCATGACCGAGGAACTGCCACTCGCCGCGACCGGCCCCAAGGGGCGGGTCCGCGCCGCCGTGTGGGAGCAGGCGCGGACACTGCATGAACAGGGCCGTATCAAGGCGGTCGAGGTACGGCCCTCGGACTTCTTCGGGCCCGGCGTGACCGACGGCGGTCACCTGGCCGCCCGGGTCATGCCACGGCTGCTGCGCGGCAAGCCGGTCTCCACGCTCGGCGACCCGGACGCCCCGCACAGCTGGAGCTATCTCCCCGATGTGGCCAGGGCCCTCGTCGAGGTCGCGGGCGAGGAACGGGCCTGGGGACGGGCCTGGCACGTACCGACGCAGCCCGCGCGGTCCACCCGGCAGATGGTCGACCACCTCGCCGCCCAGGCGGGAACGGGGCCGGTCGCCGTGCGCCGGCTGTCGCCGGCCGTACTGGGCGTCGCATCACTCTTCTCCCCGCTGCTCCGCGAGCTGAAGGAGATCCGCTACCAGTTCGACCGTCCGTTCGTGGTGGACGCGAGCGCTTACGAGGCCGAGTTCACGGTACGGGCCACCCCCCTCGACGAGCAGGCCGAGGCGACGGTGGCCTGGTGGCAGGAGCGGCCGGCCACCACCGGGTGACATACCCGACGGCGACCATGACCGCCGCACCCCGCCGTGGCGGTCAGGACGTCAGATAGGCCTCCACCTCGCTGAACTGGGCCGCCGGCCAGCCGGTGTTGGCGGTGACGTGGAGCCTCAGATAGCGCAGGTCAGTGTTCTGGGGCAGGTTGAGGGTGACGGCGTTGCCCCGTGCCGGGTCGAAGCGGTAGCCCTGCGCGCCGGCGACCGTGGAGTACGACGAGGCGTCGGTGCTGCCGAGCACGGACAAGGTCTGGGTGCGGGCCTCCCACGCCGAGGAGGGCGGCAGCTTCAGCACGACCCGGCGCACCGCCTGGCGGGAGCCGAGGTCCACCGTCCACGACTGGGGGAAGGCGTTGTTGGCGGACTCCCAGTAGGTGTTCGCGTCGCCGTCCACCGCCTTGCCGGGGGTGTAGACGTCCTGCGAGCCGGTCGCGGTGGCCGACCGGCCCTTGAGGAGGTTGCGGGCGGGGTCCGGGTCGGGGTTGCCCTGCCCGGGCCGCGGCCAGGTGGAGCAGTCCGACCAGGTGCTGTTCCAGCCGGAGTTGCCGCCGCCGTCGGTGAGCGCGAAGGAGCCGGAACCGGCCGGGTAGGGGCAGTTGTAGACGCCCGCCACGCCGACGCCGGTGGCCGCGACACCGCCGAGCTTCGCCGCCCCCTGCGCCTCGGCCTGGACGACCACGGTTCCGGTGTTCTTCACGGTCGCGCCGGTCACGTTGACGTTCTTGACCGCGTAGCCGTGGCCGCCGCCGGAGACGAACTCGAACGCGCTGTAAGGGCTGTCCGTGATGGTCGTGTTGGTGATGTTGACGGTGGCGTTGATGGCGCTGTCGTAGGAGTCGACGCGCAGGGCCCCCATCGGGTGGTTCCAGTTCGGGTTCATGGCGCCGGTGCGCACCAGCGTGTTTCCGTCGACCGTGATCGTGCCGGAGAGCGGATGGAAGGGGTCGAGGAACTTCTGGTTGGAGATGGCGATCCCGCTGCCGAGCGCGTTGGTGTCGGAGATCAGGTTGTTCTTGACCGCGATGTCGGTGCCGCCGTAGATCGCGATGCCGTTGGCGAGGTTCGGTTGCGAGATGGTGTTGCTCTCGAAGCTGCTGTCGGTGTCCGGCGCATTCAGCGACCACATGGCGAGGGCGTCGTCGCCCTGGTTGCGCAGGAAGTTGTCGCGGACGCGCACGCCCTTGGCACTGCCGTTGAGGTTGAGCCCGTCGGCGGTGGTGTCGAGGATGCGGTTGTGCTCGACGACGAGGTTGTCGTTGTTGCCCATCAGCCAGAGGCCCACCTTCAGGTGCTGCAGCCACATGCCCGACACGCTGGAGTTCGGGCCGAGTGCGCCGTTGACGAAGTTGTCGGGGTTGGAGTCGACGCGCTCGGTGACCTCCCCGATGACCGCGAAGTCCTTGATGTGGACGTTGCCGGACGAGCCGGACTGGTCGATGAAGCGCGAGGTGTGCACGGTGGAGTACCAGTGCCCGGCGCCCTGCAGAGTGACGTTCTGGACGCCGCTCAGGGAGGAGGTCAGCTTGTAGTCGCCCGGTGGGATCCAGACCACGCCGCCCTGGGCGGAGGCGATGGCGTCGCGGAACGCCTGCGTGGAGTCGCCCTGCCCGGTCGGGTCGGCGCCCTTCGAGGTGACGGAGACCGATCCCGCGGGCTGCGTGGCGGCCGGCTCCGCCTGCTCGAAGTCGACCACGTCGACGGTGGCCTGGACGTTGCCGGCCTCGAACGCGATCCTGTCGCCGGCCTGGACGTTCTGGCCGAGCACAAGCCGCGCGTTGTCGTAGAAGTGGTGGGTCTTCGCCCCGGCGATCCAGCCGGTGTCCACGTACGAGTACTTGGAGGTGACCGCCAGGGTCTTCGCGAGCTTGGTTCCGTTGACGTACACGTTGAGCGTGCCGGACTGGCCGTCGGGCACGCTGTAGGCGACGTTCACGGCGTTGGCCGCGCGGGGTGCGGTGAATTCGACGCGCTGGCCGGAGGCGAGACGGACGGCCTGGCGGCCGGATGCCTCGGAGGCGAGGGTGCCCTGGGCGTAGTCGGGGCCGATCTTGGTGCCGGTGGTGGTACCCGATTCGGCCTCGACCGAGGTGAAGGGGAGGGCGGTGCCCGCGGCGGCGTGCGCGGCGGTGGGAGGCAGGACGAGCAGCATGCCGGCCGCCAGGGCCACGGCCGCGCCGATCGCCGGCATACGCCTGACCGATCCGAAGGTATTGCTGCGCATGTGCTGATCCCTTCGTGTGGGGGGAGAGAAGGAAACGCGGTGCGGTGGCGGCTCAGGCGCGCAGCCAGGCCGCGGTGTCCCGCGGCAGGCGGCCACGGTCGTCCAGCGGTCCGCTGGCCAGCAGGAGTCGGGAGTGGGCGGGCAGCCGGGCGGGCGTGTCCGCGAGGTTCACCACGCAGATGAGCCCGTCCGCGCCGGTGAATGCGAGGACGTCATCGGGAGCGGGGAGCCAGGTGAGCGGAGTGTCGCCGAATCCGGACGTGGCGCGGCGGATACGGAGGGCCTCGCGGTAGAGGCTGAGCATCGAGCCGGGGTCCTGCGCCTGGCGGTCGGCCGCGTAGCCGGGCCAGTCGGCGGGCTGGGGCAGCCAGGGCTCGACGCGGGAGCCGAAACCGGCGTACGGCGCCTCGGCCGCCCACGGCAGCGGCACCCGGCAGCCGTCCCGGCCCGGGTCGGTGCCGCCGGAGCGGAAGTGCATCGGGTCCTGGACGCGGTCGCGGGGGATGTCCGCCTCGGGCAGTCCGAGCTCCTCGCCCTGGTAGACGTAGACGGCGCCGGGCAGGGCCAGCGACAGCAGGGCGGCGGCCCGCGCCCGCAGGGTGCCGAGAGCGAGGTCGGCAGGGGTGCCGAAGGCCTTGGTGGCGAAGTCGAAGGCGGTGTCCTCGCGGCCGTAGCGGGTGACCGTGCGGGTCACATCGTGATTGCACAGCACCCAGGTGGCGGGCGCTCCCACGGGAGCGTGCTGGGCGAGTGTCTCGTCGATCGACGCCCGCAGGCGCCGGGCGTCCCAGGGACAGGCCAGAAAGGAGAAGTTGAAGGCGGTGTGCAGCTCGTCGGGGCGCAGATAGTGGACGAAGCGCTCGGTGTCGGGCAGCCACACCTCGCCGACGAAGATCCCGCCGTATGCGTCGGCCACCGTCCGCCAGGAACGGTAGATGTCGTGCAGTTCGTCGCGGTCGACGTAAGGGTGCCGGTCACGACCCTCGATGAAGTCGGGCAGCCGGGGGTCCTTCACGAGCAGGGCGGCCGAGTCGATGCGGACGCCCGCGACGCCCCGCTCGAACCAGAAGCGCAGGATGTCCTCGTGTTCCTGGCGGACGGCCGGATGGCTCCAGTTGAGGTCGGGCTGCTCGGGGGCGAACAGGTGCAGATACCAGACACCGTCGGGCAGCCGGCTCCAGGCCGGACCGCCGAACTGTGATCGCCAGTCGTTGGGCGGCTGCTCACCGTGGTCGCCGCGGCCCGGCCGGAAGTGGAACAGCTCGCGCTCGGGACCGCCGGCGAGCGCGGCGCGGAACCAGGGGTGCTGGTCGGAGACGTGATTGGGCACGATGTCGACGATCGTGCGGATGCCAAGATCCCCCGCCTCGGCGATCAGCTTCTCCGCCTCGGCCAGGGTGCCGAAGGCCGGGTCGATGGCGCGGTAGTCGGCGACGTCGTAGCCGCCGTCCTTCAGCGGCGACAGATACCAGGGCGTGAACCACAGGGCATCGACGCCGAGTTCGGCGAGATACGGCAGCCTGGCGCGGACGCCCGCGAGGTCGCCGGTGCCGTCGCCGTCGCCGTCGGCAAAGCTGCGCACGTACACCTGATAGATGACCGCGGAACGCCACCAGTCGCGGTCCGTCCGGGCAGGGGTGGGCTGTGCCACGGCGGTGCCTTTCTTCTCGAGGGGCGGGGCGGGAGTCGGCCCTTTGTGCTGGGAGCGGGGTCAGCCCTTCGTGCTGCCCGCGCTGATCCCGGCGATGATGTGCCGTTGGAAGACGAGGAACAGCGCGACCATCGGGATGCTGGCGATGACCATCGCGGCGATGAGCACGGTCAGCTGGATGTTCTGGGACAGCTGGACCAGTGCCACGCTGATCGGCTGCTTGTCCGGGTCGGAGAAGACCATCAGCGGCCACAGGAAGTCCTGCCACACCGCCACCAGCGCGAAGATGGACACTACGCCGAGCACGGGACGCGACATGGGCAGCACGACCGACCACAGGGTGCGCAGCCTTCCGGCGCCGTCGATCTCGGCCGCCTCCAGCACATCGCGCGGGATCTGGTCGAAGAAGCGCTTGAGGAGATACAGGTTGAAGGCATTGGCGACCGCCGGAAGCCAGATCGCCAGCGGGTCGTTGAGCAGGCTGGTGTGGATCAGCGGCAGGTCGGCGACCGTCAGGTACTTCGGCACGACCAGCGCCTGGGCCGGGACCATCAAGGTGGCGAGGATGCCGCCGAGGATCACCTTGCCGAAGGCGGGCTTCAGCTTGGACAGGGCATAGGCGGCGGCCGTGCAGAACACCAGCTGGAACAGCCAGGCACCGGCCGCCTGGACCACCGTGTTCCACAGGTGGGTCGGCAGCTGCATGAGCTCCCAGGCGTCGGTGTAGCCGCTGACGCGCCAGTGGGACGGAACGAGGGTGGGCGGGGTCCGGGCCACCTCGTCCGGTGACTTCGCGGCGCCGGTCACCATCCAGTACACGGGGAACAGGAAGGCGAGCGCAAAGAGCACGACGACGCCGGCGAAGACGGTCCAGTAGACGGCCTTGCCGCGGGGGCGGGCCAGGGCGGCGGGGGAGACGAGGGTCCGGGTACTCATGCGTCCTCCTCCCCGGATCGGGTCAGTCGCAGATAGAGGGCGGAGAAGAGCCCGAGCAGCACCAGGAGCATGACGCTCAGCGCACAGGCGCCGCCGAAGTCGTTGTAGAGGAAGGCGTACTTGTAGATGAGGTACAGAACGGTGACCGTGGCATCTTCCGGGCCCCCGCCGGTGATCACGAAGGGCTCGGTGAACACCTGCATCGTCGCGATGATCTGCAACAGCATCAGCATGAGGATGACGAACCGGGTCTGCGGGATGGTCACATGCCGGATGCGCTGCCAAAGATTCGCGCCGTCCAGCTCGGCGGCCTCGTACAGCTCACCGGGGATGGACTGCAGCGCCGCCAGATAGATCAGGACCGTGCCGCCCATATTGGCCCAGGTCGCGACGGCGACCAGGGATATCAGGGCGGTGTCGGCGCCGTTCGTCCAGTTCGAGGTGGGCAGGTGCGCAAAGCGGAGCGCCTCGTTGGCCAGGCCGGCGCCGGGGTCGTAGAACCACTTCCACAGCAGGGCGGTGACCACCGGCGGAATCATCACCGGCAGATAGACCACGACCCGGAAGAACGCCTTCGCGTGCCGGAGTTCGTTCAGCACCAGTGCCAGTACGAACGGGATCGCGAAGCCGATGAGCAGGGCGAGCACGGTGAAGGTGAGCGTGTTGCGCCAGGCGGCACCGAACTCGGGGTCGTGCAGGACCCGGGTGAAGTTGGTGGTGCCGACCCACTCGGGCGCGGAGCCCGGCGTGTACTTCTGGAAGGCGATGACCACCGCGCGGATCGCCGGATACCAGGAGAAGAGGGCGAAGCAGAGCAGGCCGCCGAGGAGGAAGGCGTAGGCGCGGGCCTGGTCGTGCAGGCGCCGCCGCCGGCCTGCCACCGGGGGCGGTGCCTGGACGGGCCGTACGGCGATCGCGTCGGCGGGGCGCCGGGTGGCGGTCCTGGTCATCGGTGTCAGCTCCGCGCCAGAATGCTGTCGATCTTGCCGGAGGCGTCATCGAGGAGCGCGTCGATGTCGGCGTCCTTCTTGGTCAGGACGGCGGAGACGGCTCCGTCGAGGACGGAGTAGATCTGCTGGGCCCTCGGCGGCTCGATCTTCATCGCGAGGTCCTGATTGCCGTCGAGGAAGGCCCGGTAGTTCTCCACCGGGACATTGGCGTTGGCGTTCTTGACCCGCTGGTCCTTGGCGTCGGCGGCGCCGGTGAACAGCCGCGGCTCGGGCAGGCCGACGGGGGCGTCGCGCTTCTTGGCGCGGGCGTAGTCGCCGAGGAAGCCCTTGCCCGGCGTGAGGAACATGTGGTCGAGCCACTTCAGACCGGCTCGGATCTGGGCGGGCGAGTCCCCCTTGTGGAACATGTAGCCGTCGCCGCCGATGAGCGTGCCCTTGCCACCGGGCATGGGGGCGATGGCGAGGTCCTTGTAGTCGCCGCCCTTCTCCTTGACCAGGATCGGGATGTTGTCGGGCGCGGCGAGGTACATGCCGAGCTTGCCGGAGCCCATCAGCTGCTGGACGTCGTTGAGGATGAGGAGCTGCTTGCTGCCCATGGAGTCGTCCACCCAGCGCATATCGTGCAGGTTCTGCAGGACGGCGCGCCCCTCGGGGGTGTCGATGGTCGCCTTCTTGCCGTCGGGGCTGACGACGTCGCCGCCCTGGGAGTACAGCTCCGCCGTGAAGTGCCAGCCGCCCTGGTTCTGCGCGCTGTAGTCCGCGTAGCCGACGGTTCCGCCGCCCAGCTCCGCGATCTTCTTGGCGTCGGCGCGGACCTCCTCCCAGGTCGTCGGCGGCCTGTCGGGGTCGAGGCCGGCCTTCTCGAAGAGCTTGCGGTTGTAGATCAGGCCCATCGAATAGCCGGTGCGCGGGATGCCGTAGACCTTGCCGTCGACCGTGTAGATGTCGCGCAGTTCCTTCCGGATGGTGTCGTAGCTCTTCAGCTCCTTGATGTACGGGGTGAGATCGGCGGCCTGCCCGATGTCGACGACGTGCTTGGCGTCGGTGAAGTATGTGTAGAAGACGTTCTCCATCTGGCCGCCGGCGAGCTTGGCGTCGAACGTCTTCGGGTCCTGGCAGGGGAACGCGTCGTGCGCGACAACATCGATGTCCGGGTTCTGCTTTTCGAAGGAGGCGACGTCCTCCGCGAATAACGCGTGGTCGACCCTGGCGCTCTTGGGCGGCATGCAGTTGACGGTGACACGCGTCTTTCCGCTCGCCGCGTCGTTGTCCGAGCCGCATGCGGTGAGGACGAGGGCGCAGGCACTCAGCACGATGAGGCGACGACGGAACCCGGTGCTTCTCATGGTGGACCCCTCTGGACAGGAGCAGGGAAGCCCCACGCCGGTGGGCGGAGCGCACACAGCCGTGGGTGCGCCGCACACTCAAGCACCGTCGACATCGTGTTGCAAGATGTCGCGCAGAAACTGAAAAGAATCGACAGGTGCCAGCTTCGTCCGGGATCAGGTCGAGTTCACCCCTGCGGGGCTTGCGCGGTGGAGGCGCGCACCACCAGTTCGGGCTCGAACAGCAACTCCTCGGCCTGTACGGCCAATCCGCTGATCTGCGCGTTCAACAGCTCCACCGCCGCCCTGCCCATGGCCTCGATGGGCTGGCGCACGGTCGTGAGCGGCGGCTCGGTGCAGCTCATGAGCGCGGAGTCGTCGTAGCCGATGACCGATACCTGCGACGGCACGCCGAGTCCCTTGCGGCGCGCGGCCCTGATGGCCCCCAGGGCCAGCGGGTCGCTGGCGCAGACGATGCCCGTGACCCCCCGGTCGATCAGCCGGGAGGCCGCGGCCTGGCCGCCCTCGATCGAGAAGATGGCCCGGGCGACGAACTCGTCCGGCAGATCAGCCGCGACGGCTCGGGCGGCGGCGAGCTTGCGGGCCGACGGCATGTGGTCACCCGGCCCGAGCACGAGCCCGATCCGCTCATGCCCGAGGGAGGTCAGATGGCGCCAGGCCTGCTCCACCGCCACGGCGTCGTCGCAGGAGACGCCAGGGAAGCCGAGCTGCTCGATGGCCGCGTTGACCAGCACCACCGGGATGTTGCGGTCGGCGAGCAGCCGGTAGTGGCCGTGCTCCGCGTCGCCCTGCGCGTACAGGCCGCCGGCGAACACCACGCCGGAGACCTGCTGTTGCAGCAGCAGGGTCACATAGTCGGCCTCGGAGACCCCGCCCTTGGTCTGTGTGCACAGCACCGGAGTCAGCCCCATCTGGGCCAGTGCCCCACCGATGACCTCGGCGAACGCCGGGAAGATGGGGTTCTGCAGCTCGGGCAGGACCAGTCCGACCAGGCGGGCGCGGTCGCCGCGCAGCTGCGTCGGCCGTTCGTAGCCGAGGACGTCCAGGGCGGCCAGCACCGACTGCCGGGTGGCTTCGGACACCCCCGGCTTGCCGTTGAGCACCCGGCTGACCGTGGCCTCGCTGACCCCCACCTTTTTCGCCACTTCGGCAAGTCGTCGCGTCATACACGCAAGACTATCGCAAGTTATGCAAGTCGCTTGCGTAAATGCTCTATCGGCTGCCTCGCCGTGCCGTGGCGAGCGGCGCGGTCGTCGTCCCGCAGCGCGGAGTTCAGCTCGTGGACGGCGGCCGTGTCGCCGGAGGGCAGGGCGCGCGCCATGCACGGTGTGCTGTAGCCGGTGAAAGTCCCGATTTCCAGCACCTCGCGGGTGCGGCGTTGCGGAAAAGAGCGACAGCGGATCGGTTCGTGAATTCGTTGTTGGGCTTCGTCATCGGCGATAGAGTCCATTTCCGGGCGTCGAAGGGGGCGAACGGATGCCGGAGCGAGGGTCCGGCGAGGGTCAGCGCCCACAGCCACCCGCGAGGCCAGGGGTCCGGCCCGGCTTTGAGCAGCGCAAGCGGCTGGTTCTGGCGCTGGAGGCGGTCCCGGTGATGTCCGATCCGGCCGCACGTGCCCAGGTCCTCGGATTGCTCCCACCCGAGATCCACGGAAGTCTGCCCCGATCGCCGATCACCCGGGTGGACCTGGTGGGCGTGGTGGAGACCTGTCTGGCCTTTCCCGGCGGTCTCACGCTGCTGTGGCAGGCCGTCGAGATGGTGGACTCCGGGTCGTACGCGCTGGGCGAGTTGGCCGAGGTGCTGGCCGAAATGCCCGGTTTCGGCGACGGTTGAGCGGTAACCCTGGTGAAAAGGTGTCCGAGACGCGGCTACCCGTCGCTCCCGCGCTGGGACATGATGGGTGGACGGGAGAGGTCAGGCCCGGAATCGGGGAGGTCAGCGCGGGATGGATCGGCCTGGGACCGTGATCGAGTCGGAACTGCTCGATCTGACGGGGGTCAGTTTTGAGAACCTACGCGCACGACACGGTCTGGAGTGGGATCAGATCGAAGCGCAGCTGCTGCGGAAGCTCTGTGGTTCGGCCGCTGTCCTCGCCGGTGACACCACCAAGCCCAGTTGGACCGTGTGACGTCAGTCGGCAGCGGTGGCGGAGATCCTTTCCAGCGGCACCGTCCTCCGACTTCGGCGCGTGCTCCGCGGCATGGGCTTCCCCCGCGCCACTTTGACGCCCTGGCCGCCGGTGGCGGTGGGGCGGTGGTAATCGCCCACCTCTGGGACGCGGAGCGCAGCCATCGCCTGCTTCTGCTGGGACTCCTCATGGCCATGGCGGCCGACCGTCCGGATGCCATCGGCCCCCTGGAACATCTCGACCACGCATGGGAACTGCTCAGCGACGCCGAGCGGCTGAGCCGCGCGGTGACCGACGACCTCCTGCTGCTGCCGGAGACCGGGGTCTGGCTCCAGCACACGCTGCGCCGATTACGTGAGGATGAGGTTTCGCCGGACGAAGATCAGCCCCTGTGGGCGGACACCGGGCAACTGCATCTCATCGCCGCGGCTTCCGCGATACGGACCGGCCTGTCCTTCTCCCTCCGCCTCCCCTCGCGCTCAGGGACGGTCTGGCTGCCCTCGCTGGGCCGCGCCACCCTCCCCGGCGAAGCGGGGCCGGAGGCCGTACAGGCGGACTTCGACGGTGCCGCGCTGATCCTCCGCCACGGCGGGGAAACGCTCCACGTGACCTTTCCCTGCCGACAGGCCGGCCCCGGATGGCAGCCGCCGACCACGTTCGTACTCGAACTCCCCGAAGGACCGAAGGAGATTCACCTCAGCGACCTCGGCCCGTATCGCATTTTCCCCGTGGACCCTGCCGCGGAGCATTCCCCGTCGCCGGGCGAGCAGGCCGACCTCTGGGGCGAACTGCTGCGTCATGCCTGGCCGTTGCTCGGGCGTGCCGATCCGCAGGCGGCCGAGGACGTCGCCGCCTGCCTCCGCTCCATCGAGCCGTTGCCCGCGTCGACGCCGTTCCGCTGGCACAGCGCCACCATGGGCGGTGGCATGGGTGGCCTTGCCGCCTCGGAACCGACGGCGATGGAGCCCGCTGCCGCCGCCCAGTTCGCGGCGATCCTCACCCATGAGATCCAGCACAGCAAACTCAGCGCCTTGATGCATATGTACTCCCTGCACACGCAGGAGAACCGGCCGCGGCTGTATGCGCCGTGGCGGGACGACCCGCGGCCACTGAACGGGATGTTGCACGGGGTCTACGCCTTCTCCGCCGTGGCCCGGTTCTGGCGCGGGTATGTGCTCGGCGGTGGTGCGCCGCCGGACGAGGTGGTGCTGGCCCAATTCGAGTTCGCCCTGCGCAGGGAGCAGTTGCTGCGGGTGCTGCCTCCGCTGGGCAAGGATCGGGAGCTGACCCGGCTCGGCCGCCGATTCCTGGGGCAGCTGGCCGAGACCGTGTCGGACTGGGCGGATGCCTCCGTCCCCAAGGCGCTGGTGGGCGAGGCCGAGCGGGTGGCCGAGGACCACGCCGTGAGCTGGCGGCTGCACCATCTCGCACCGGATCCCTCGCTGGTGGCAGAGCTGGTCGACCACTGGATCACGGGCGGCCACACCGGCCGCCCGTTTCCGCGGATCATCCCCTGGCAAGGCTGCCCGGCGCCGCGCCTGGTGCCGGACCCCACCGCCAGGAACCTGGACGCCCGGGCCGTCCTCACCCGGATGCGGCTCATGGAACCCGCACTCGCGAAGCTCCGAGCGGATCCCGAGCGCCTTGCCGCGACCGTCGAGGGCGCCAGGCCCGCCGATCTCCTCCTGGTCGCCGGGGACGCCACCGCCGCGAGAGAGCTGTACGCGCGGGAGATCAGCGCCGGGCCGGGCCCGGCGCCCGGCGGCGGGGCGCTCTTCCACTCCACTGCCGGCGCCTGGGCGGGGCTGCGGCTCGCGCTGGACTCTTCCGGCGGGCACCGGGCGGCCGGCCTGGCGCTGCTTCGGTGCCCGGAACTGGTCCGTGCGGTGCACCGGGCGATCGGGGACACGACGGGAGAGCCCGCGGACCCCGTCACGGTCGCCGCATGGATCGGCCGTGCGGCCGAGGCGCCGGCCTGAGGCCGACGCCCGGCTCGCGGCCGGTGGCCTCAGAGCGGCATGGGGTCGGCATCGCAGTTGCCGCGCCGCCAGGCCGCCGTGTCGGCACAGGCGGGGTGGTTCTCGCCGAGTTTGGCCTGGAGCTCCTTGACCGCCGTGGCATGCAGGATCTCGGCCTTGTCGTTCCGGCGCAGCGCCCTGAGATCACAGGCCAGGTTGCCCATCACGACCAGTGCCGTCGGATGTGTCTCGCCCAGGGTGGCCTTGATCACCTCAAGGTTTTCGCGATCGAGTTCGGCGGCCGCGGCGGCGTCACCTTGCGCAAACATGTCACTGGCCAGATTGGCGGAGGCGATCAGCACATAGGGGTGGGTGTCGCCAAGGGCCTCGCGGGCGCGCCGGAGCGCCGACTCGTTGATGGCGCGCGCGGTGTCCACCTCGTTGAGCAGCCGCAGGGTGATGGCCAGGTCCACATCGGCCGCGGCGGTGTCCGGGTGGTCCTCGCCGAAGACCTCCTCATAAAGCTCTCTGGTCGACTGGCCCAGCTGCATGGCCTCGTCGAGGGCTCCCGTCTGCCGTAGATCCACGGAGAGATTGAGGGAGGAGATCAGGGAGTCCGGGCTCCGCTCGCCGTAGCGCTCGGTGAGGGCCTTGCGCACCGGCCTGCTGAGCTCCAGCGCTCCGGGGTGGTCTCCCGCCTTGCGCCGGGAGACCGCCAGCCGTCCCGCGGTGCGCAGCGTGTTCGGGTTCATCTCGCCGAAGACTCTGCGGTATTTGTCGACCAGTTCCTCGAACATCCGGGCCGCCAGGGCGTATTCGCCGGCCTCCCGCCGGTCGAGCGCCAGCCCCATCTCCGAGAGCAGGCTGTCGTACGTCTCCTCGCCGAAGAGCAGCACGGTACGCCGATGGGTCTCCTGGTCGAGCTCCATCGCGCGGCTGAACTGGCCGAAAGCCCGCAGCGCGACGGCCATGTTGTGGGTGTGGATCAGCGTCAGCGGGTCCTCGTCGCCGTACGCCCGCACGGCCCGTCCGTACACCTCCTCGGAGATCTCCAGCGACCCCCGGAAGTCACCCTGGGCACGGCGGTCGGCGGCCACCTGGCCGAGAGTGGAGAGCAGTTCCTCCTCCGCGTCGGTGCCGAGGTCCCGCACCTCCGCCAGCATGCGCTCGCTCAGTGCCCCGGCCTCCTGGTAGCGGCCCATCCGCCACAGCACGAACCACAGATCGCGGCAGAGCAGCAGGGTGTGCTGATCACCCTCCCCGTACTTCTCCCGCCAGATGTCGTACGCGTGCTGGCCGAAGTCGCGTGCGGCCTCGTGGTCGCCCCAGAAAAAGAGGTACTGCGCGAGGTTGATGACCATCTGCCGCACGTTCCGGGAGTCGGACTCCACGGCCCTGGAGACCACCACATGCGGATACAGATCGGCGAACCGCGCCCAGTGCTCAGGGTCCCGTGGGTCGCGCGGAGCGTTGGCGGCGAGCAGCATATGCGCGCCGCGCCGCATCCGCTCGCGCTGCTCCTCGGTCATCCGGGCGATCAGCACGGACTGCACCAGACGGTGCATCTGGATGGAGTTGCTGCGGTGGTCGATCTTGGCCAGGGAGTAGCGGTTGATCTCCCGGATGGCCCGGCCCAGCCGCAGCGGGTCGGTCAGCGCCCGGTCCAGGTCCGGGGCGATGGGCTCGACGGCGGCGCCGGAGAACAGCGACCGGGCCACCGGCTCGGAGGCGAAGTAGGCACAGATCTGCAGCAGTTGCAGCGCCGCCGGGTTCTTGCTCGCCAGGTGGTCCAGCGAGACGTTCCACGCGGTGGCCACCGTCTGCTCGTAGTGGGTCGGCGGGGACACCGACATCAGTTCGGCCCGCTTCTCCTCGAAGAGCCGCAGATATTCCGCCGCCGGCATTCCGGTCTCCGCCCGCCAGGCCGATGCCTGCTCGACCGCCAGCGGCAGATCGCCAAGGACCTCCGCGAGTTGGTCCGCCTCCGCGTCGGGGAGATCGGGGTTGCGACGCTGCAGGAGCTGAATGCTCTCGGAGCGTTTGAACACATCCACCTCCAGTGGATGGGCCAGGGTGTTCCACTGGGGGTTGCGGGAGGTGACCAGAATGGATCCGGAGGGGCCGCCTGCCGGGCTGCTCGGGAAGAACTCCTGCACCGATTCCGGACTTTCCGCGTTGTCGAACACCAGCAGCCAATTTCCGTAAGGATTCCCGGTCCGCAGCGCCTCCAGGACCGCGGGCACCGCGGTGATGGCCTCAGCGGTCACCGGCAGGTGCAGCCGCTGGGCGAGTTCCACCAGCGCCTGGGCGATCTGGGTGGGCCGCTCGGCCGGAATCCACCAGACGACGTCGTATCGGGCGGCATGTCGATAAACGTATTCCAGGGCCAGTTGGGACTTTCCGACACCGCCCATGCCGTGCAGCGCATGCGGAAGCACCGCGGTCGGGCCGTCACGGAGATCACGTTCCAAACGCTCGAGCAATGCCTCGCGCCCGGTGAAAACGAGGTTCCGCGGCGGCATGTTCCCCCAGACGGCGGGGCGTGTCGACGGTCCGGAGGAGCCTCGCTCGAGCGACGCGCCCGAATCCGGCGTCGTCGCGCCCTGGGAAACCGCGGTCAAATTCGTACCTCCTCGAAGTGCGCCGTCGCCGCCTACACCTCCCTGCTGTGGGGGGACAGGCGTCTCGGGCGTTCCTGGAATATTCACTGTGACAGGGCCTTCGTTGTGTTCGGCAGGGTTGATCTCTCCGCGCGCCGTTGGGGCAATCCTTTGATCCGATGAAGCGCGGGTGGTGCGGATGACGTGCTGGATGCGGCGAGCCCGACGCAAATGGGCCCCGGACAGCGCCTCCAGTACGACATGTTCTATTTCTCGGAATTGGAGGTTTTCCCTGGTGACCTCGGGTTCCGGTGGAACGTCCCCACCGCTGAGGTGGATCAGCAGCTCACGGGCCGCACCGCTGTGTGGTGCCAGGAACTCCGCGGCGATCCTTGACGCCATTTCCGTCGCCTGCCGGGTGCTCGAGGCAAGCAGCTCCTCACGCACTCCCTGGCCGAAGAGAAAAGAATTCCCGCCGCTCTCGGGTACGGGTTCGACAAGGCCGCTCATAAAGAATTCAGCCAGATGGGCCGGGCCCGTTCGAGGCGGGGTGCGGCGCTGAACGGCGTACATGACGGGAAGGTCGAGCGGGACCGCGGCCAGCCGGGTGGCGAGCGAGAAGGCCTCCGGTGAGGCCCACACCCGGAAGCGGGCGACGCGCTCCGCGGCGCCGGCGGGGGACCTGGCGCGTTCCGGCCGCGGGGCGGGGGCCTCGGACCGGCGCGGGGACACGAGGAGCGCGGCCACCTCGGTCCAGCGCGGCCCCTCGCCGCCGATGAAGCGGGCCCAGGGGGCGATCCACTCGTCGGCGACCTCCAGGACGGGCACCGGGACCGGGCGCCGGCCGCGGGGCGCTTCCGCGGCCGGTTCCGCGATAGGGGCCTCGGTGAACTCCCAGTCCATTCGCGCGCTCCCGGCCCAGGGGCCCGAGGCGCGCAGCCGGACCCGCCGTGGGTCGAGGGCGGTGCGGGGCCACAGCCGCTGCGGGAGCGTCGCGAGTACGGCCACGGGCTGATGCCGGCCCCAGATGGCCAGCGCCTCCTGGACGGCGCCCGCGCGCCAGGCGGGGGCGAGGCCGTCGGTGAGGACGAGCACGATCCGGCGCCCGGTGGGATCGGCCAGGCTCCTCGGCGGTTGGGGCCTCGACCGGTGGTTCGGGCCCCGCAGCACGACCTCGCCCGGGCGGTCGGAGTGGGTGTCCATGAAGCGCAGCCGCAGATCGCGGAAGCCGCCGTGGTGGCGCAGCGCCGCCATGAGGCGCCGGGCGAGGGCGGCCCAGAGCGTCATCTGCGGGCCCGCGTCCACCACCAGGACCGCGTCCCAGCGGCGTTCGTTTCCCGGGCCCATCGCCGGGGGCAGCCCGGGGGCCTCGGCCAGCCGCTCGGCGGTCGCCTCCTCGTCCAGCTCCTGGTGGCGCGTCGAACGCGTCCACTGGCGCAGGGGGCGTAACGCGGACGCCACCTCGGCCGTGGGGAGGCCGTCGGCCGCGCCGGGGCGCGGTGAAGGCCACCGCCGGACGGCATGGGCGTCGGATAAGCGGGCCGATCGCGCGGGCGCGGGGTCATCGGCGGGAAGGAGCACAGGGGATGGCGGCGGCTCGGGCTGTGGAAGGCCCTCCGCTAACCGCCCTTGTGGTTCGCCACCGCCGCCCGTGGGCGACGTGGTACGTCCTGCGGCCGGGGGAGGGATCTCGGGCTCCGGTGTCGACATGACGGGCGGTGTCGGCATGGCGGGCCGCGGCTCCCCGGGCGCTGGTGGCTCGTCGGCCGGCGGCTGAGCGTCGGAGCACGACGGCCCGGCCAGCTCCGGGTGGTGGCGGGCCAGCCACAGCGCATCCGCGACCTCCCACCACCGCAGCCCGCCGACCGGCAGACGTCCGTGGCCCGGGGAGGTGGCAGGGCCGTCAGCCGCACCGTCCGCCCCGGACCGCTCGGGAACCGGCGGACGTTCAGGCACGCGGTTCCGCCCCGTCGGCGCGTACATCGGTACTCAGCGGGTGCCAGATGGCGCTGAGCAGGGCCTGCCACTCGGCATCGTCGCCCTCGGCAGGCGTATACGCGCCGGAGGTCGCCAGATGGGCGGCGTTGAGCAACTGATCGGCCGCCAGGCCGTGCACCTGCTCGCTGCGTGTCATGAAGTCCCGGACCAGCCTGTCGTGCATATCGCCCAACTGGTCGGCGAAGTGCGCGGCGACCAGCTCGCCCAGTGCCTCCGGGCCCGGGTCCGGTATATCGAATCGGAGGCTGCGACGCATAAACGCCTCTGGGAACTCGCGCTCCCCGTTCGAGGTCATGATGACCAGAGGGAATGATCGAGTGGTGACAAGGCCGTCCACAAGGGGGGCGGTTCTGCCCGGATCGGCGGTGTGGACGATCACTTCGGGGGACCGGCGCTTCACCCGGACGAGTGGGGGCACGGCGTACCAGCCGTCCTCGAAGAGCGTGAGCAGATCGTTCGGCAGGTCGGCGTCGCCCTTGTCGAGCTCGTCGATGAGCAGGACCCTCGGTAAGCGGTGGGGGAGCAGCGCGGTGCCCAGCGGGCCGAGCTGGATGAACTCGCCGATGTCCACGCGGGCTTCGTCACCGGAAGCCGGGTCGCCGCCCCCGTCCGGGCCGTCCGCCGGACCGCTGTGCTGTTGCGCCGCGTACCAGGCCTGGCCCGCCTGTGCGCGGCCGATCACATCGTATTCGAACAGACCCGAGGCGAGGGTCGTCCGGGAGGTGATGGGCCACTGGAGTACCCGGCCCAGCCGCAGCTCACGGGCGATGCGATAAGCGAGGGTGGACTTGCCCACGCCCGGGCGGCCGGTGACCAGCAGTGGACGCCGCAGCAGAATCGCCGCGTTGACCAGGCGGACCTCCTCCGCCGAGGGCCTGCGGACCGCGCCGATGGGGCCGAGCCGCCGGTCGGCCTCGTCGTCGTCGGGCGGCTGAGGCAGACAGGGTCCGCCCTGGAAGGTCCGCCAGCGCGGCCCGTCCGGCCACTGGCGCTCCTCGTACGGGACATCGGGCAGCACCGCTCCCGTTCCCTGGTACCGGACTGCGGCGGTGGCGGCCGGCACGTCCGCCCCTCCGGTTCTCTCGGGCGTGTTCAATCGATCCCCCCTACGAAGGTGGCGGGAGCACACGGCCCACCGTCCAGGAGCAGTTCGGGGTTGTCCCAGATCACGCTGAGATCCCTGACCGGGTCATCCTGTGAACCGATTCCACCTGCGGCGCAGTCGCTCTTCCACTGTCTCGCACGCTCGGGAAGCTTCGACAGACCGTCCTCGGCCAGTCCTTCGCGCACCACGCTGCGGAAGGCCTCCGACAAGCTGTCCGCACGATGGTGGATCAGCACGGGGACTCCGAGATCGAGCCCGAGCCGCAGCTCGCGCAGTCCCAGCCCGCTTCGCGGCCTCGGGGGCTCGCTGAGCACCATCGCCACCACCTCGTCCCGCCGCCCGATCCGCGCGTCCAGTAAGGCGAGGTGTTCATCGGTCGAGCGACCCTCGGCGTCGCACCAGTGGACGTCCGCCTGCTCGGGCCGGCTCCGCCACCGGGCCCAGCGCATACGCCAGGCGTGATGGAGCTCGCGCCGCTGCACTCGCTCGAGGCTGTGGATGAATATCTCGTGGTACTTGCTCAAGATGGGGTTCGCATAGCCTAGTTGGGGATTCCGATTCCACCACTCGACGGGCTCGTTCAGCAGCTCCGTGGGTAAAAAGAACTCCAACACCACGTCTTCGGCACGCGACTGCCACAGCTCCGCCATCCGGGTCAGCAGCTCCGCGACGGCGACGGGGATCCTGCTCCGTGTCACCAGTTCGCCCGGCTCGCCCTGCGGCTCCCGGTGCAGCCCGGAGGACTCCGCGTAGCGCACCCGGGCGGCGAGCGTGTAACGCGCCTCTCGGCGGCCCTGCTTTCTGCCCTTGGCGTCCACCGGGGTCAGATCGGGCGCCACCTTGACGTACAGCCTGATCACCGGGCGCTCCGGTTCGGCGTCCAGCCCGACTGTGCCCTGGGCGCCCGGGATGCCGCAGTGCAGAACATCAGCCGTACGGCCACCGGTCAGGCCCGCGCGCATCGCGATCAGCCCGTCCTCGCCGTCGGCGAGATCCCACTCGTGAGCGAAGTGCTCATTCCAGGCATATAGCTCGCCGACCGAGGCCGCCAGATCGGCGTGCAGGGCAAGGTGCTCCAGCAGCACCATGCTGGGCGGCAGACCCCCGGGCGGGGTGTTGCGGCAGGCCAGATGGAGAAAGGCATGCCAGGCGGTGAGGCAGTGGGGAGGGAGCCGGAACCGGTCCCCGCAGACCTCGGCGACGATCGCGTTCAACTCCGGTATGCCGATGTCGAGCGCCTGCCGCAGCGCCGACCAGTCACGCCCCCGGTACAGATCGGCCGCGTCCCACTCGTCGACCAGGGGCCGCAGCCGATGGGGGAGCGCCGGGGCCACAAAGCCGGTGATCTCCACCAGCGTCTCAAGGCCCCCGGGGCGCTCGCCGCAGGAGCGCACCGCCTCGAAGAACTCCTGATGAGCGGTCGGATAGGGCTCCAGCTCCAGCCCGCCGAACGCCTCGGACAGCTCACGCCGCCACTGGTGCCGCCCTCGGGCGTCGGTCAGTGCCGCCGAGTCTCCCAAGACATTCACCATCTCCCCCAGTACCCGGCGCCGCGCACGGTTTTCCGCGAACCGCTCCGACACGTGCGTCCCCCCTCGCACCCGACAAACGCGTTCGTGCATCGCGCTTGTTCGGCATACCCATCGTCACGAGCGTTTAGCGTAGAGGCACAATCGGCCGGTTGGGCACGATCCGCGCATGAATCACACGGACCTCGGACGCCAATCCGGATTCCGGTACGCGGCGAGCAGGTCCTGCGCGAGCTGAGCGACCACCTCGGGGATTTGGGTGCGCAGGTAGTGATGGCCTCCGGGATAACGGTGGACCCGGGTGCCGGCCGTCGTACACGCGCTCCATTCGTACAGCGACTCGGGGTCGACCATCGGGTCGTCGTTTCCGCCGAAGACGCTCAGCCGCGCGCGCAGCGTCGGCCAGATCTGCCGTGTGTGTTGCAGCAGGGCGACCGCATCCGCGAGGAAGGGGGTGTAGACGGTCCGGGTGAGCGCGTCGTCGGTCGGCTCCTCCCAGCCCATGATCTCGGTGATGGCGGCGATTCCGGAGCCGAGGTTGCGCGCGATGTGGTCGTCGAGACCGTCGTGGTTCGGCGGTGGAACGGCGGACAGTGCGAGCAGATCCGGTTCGGTGCGCAGGTCGGCCCTGAGCCGGTGGGTGGCCTCGAAGGCGAGCAGCGCGCCGAAGCTGTGGCCGAAGACCGCGTAGAAACCGTCGGCGGGTGGCCGATGGCTCAGGTCCGTGGCTATCGCTTCCGCGATGCCTGCGGCGGCCCAGTTGATATCGGTGATCGACGGTTCCCCGATGCGGGTGCCGCGGCCGGGCAGTTGGACGGCGACCAGGTCGATCAGCTGGGAGAACTCGGCGACCCAGGGCAGGAAGAATTCCGAGCCCGCCCCGGACGGCGGAACGCAGTACAGCCGGATCCGCGCGGTCTGCCGGTCGGTGAGGCGGTTGAGGTCGACGGTGGGGAAGGGCGGGGGCATGGTCACGAGCCCCGCCTGATACGTCCGAGAATGCGCGGGGCGAGCTGCCGTACACCGGCCGCGGTGGCCAGCTCCATCGCCGGGACGACGCAGCCCAGCCTGCGCTGCAGTACGGAGCTCAGCTCGGCCGCCATCAGCGACTCCAGGCCGAGCTGATCGAGCCGGGTGTCCGGATCGATCCGCTCCGACGTGGTCTGCAGCACCGTGGCCAGCGCCGAGACGAGCACATCGGTGACGATGCCCAGTGCCTCCGGTTCGGCCAGCGAACGCACCAGCTCCGGTACGTTCCCGTCGGCGCCAGCGGTGTCACAGGGGCTGGCGTCGTGCGCGGGCAGCACCTCGGTGAAGCGCGGCGCGGCGACGGTGGGAAGGAGTTTCGCGGTCTGCCCCCAGTCCGTGTTGCCCACCATGATGACGTCCACATCGGGATCGGTGATCAGCTCGCCGAGCACCCGGGTGGCGGTGACGGAGTCGAGCTCCCCGAAACCGGCTTGCCGCATGGTCTCGACCATACCGGCGCGGTCCGCGTAGCCGGTGTCGGAAATGGCGCACCACTGCACGGCGATTCCCGGCAGCCCCGCGGCCCGGCGCTGCCGGACGACCGCCTCGCCCGCCAGATTGCCGGCTGCGTAGGTGCTCTGCCGCAGATTGCCGGCGAGCGCGGAGATCGAACTGTAGAACACGAAGAAGTCCAGGGGCAGTTCACGGGTGAGCCGGTCCAGGTGTGCCGTTCCGGCGAGTTTGGGGCTCACCACCGCTCGGGTCCGCGCATCGTCGAGCTCCACCGCGGTGGCGTCGTCGAGGACGTCGTCGAGCACCATGGCGGCGTTGACGACACCCCGCAGCGGATGGCCGGTGGCCTCGATCGCGTCCAGCAGAGCGCGGGTGGCCGCGGGGTCGGTGATATCGGTGGCGTAGGCGGTCGCCGTCGCCCCCTCCTCGGCGACGCGGTCGAGCACGGTACGGGCCTCCGGGTGGGCGGCGCCGCTGCGGGAGGCCAGCGCCAGGTGCCGGGCCCCGCACCGGGCCAGCCAGTGGGCGGTGGCCGCGCCGAAACCGCCCAGCCCGCCGGTGACGAGGTACGTCGCCTCGGGGTCCAGGGCGACCGGGGGCCGGGGAGCGCGTACCGGGACCGGTTCCGTGGGGTCGAAGGTGATGACGATCTTGCCGATGTGCCGGGAGTCCCGCAGCAGTGCCATCGCCTCGGCGATCTGCTGCGCCGGGTAGGTGACATGCGGCAGCGGCCGGTAGACCCCGGACCCGACGCGCTCGGTCAGTTCGGCGACCATCTGCTCGGCCACCGGGCTGTCGCCCTGGAGCAGACTGGTGAGGTCGACACCGAAGAAGGAGAGGTCACGGGAGAACGGACGCAGGGCGAGCACGTTGTCGGCGAGAATGTCGCGCTTTCCGAGCTCCACGAACCTCCCGTGCGGGCGCAGCAACTCCATACCGCGGCCCAGCGCTTCCCCCGCCACCGAGTTGAGCACCACGTCCACCCCGCGCCCCGCGGTGATCTCGCGGACCTCGTCGGCGAAGCCGAGGCTGCGCGAGTCCAGCACATGCCGGTAGCCGAGCAGGCGCAGCAGCTGGCGCTTGGCGGGGCTGCCCGCGGTGGCGACGACGGTGGCCCCGACGTGTTCGGCGTACCGCAGCGCGGCCAGCCCCACCCCGCCGGCGGCCCCGTGTACGAGGACCGTCTCGCCCGCGCGGAGCCGGGCCAGATAGTCGAGGCCGTAGTGCACGGTGGCGAACACCGTCGGGATGGTGGCCGCCTCGGTGAACGGCATGCCCTCGGGGATCGGGATGGTGAGCCGGGCCGGGCAGCGCAGATGTGAGGTGAGGCTCCCGGAGTGCGCGACCATGACCCGGTCGCCGACGGCCCGGCCGGTCACACCGGCGCCGACGCGGGTCACCACTCCGGCGCATTCGAGGCCCAACAGGGGGATTCCCGTGTCCGGCGCCTCGGCCATGGGCGGCACCAGCCCCCGGGAGACCATCACATCCGCGTAGTTGAGCGCCGCCGCCCGTACCTCGACGACCACCTCTCCCGGTCCCGCTTCGGGCACGGTCACCGCCGTCCAGGCCGGTCCGTCGTCCGCCACGGCCAGCGCGAAGGGGTGGCCGGTGCGGGTGGCGGGGCGGCGCTCGGTGATCCGCGGTACGAAGCGCCCGCCCGCGGTGAGCACCACCTCGTCCTCGTCGGTCTCGGCGAGCAGTTCCGCGCACACGTCCGCTTCGGTCGCTCCGCGGGCCACCGCGACCCTGCGGACCCTCAGCAGAGGGTTCTCGCTGGTCAGGGTGCGCGCCTGGGCCCAGGCGGCGGCCGGTACGGGGTGTTCGGGGACCGCGGTGCGCTCGCCGCCGGTCAGTACCCAGGCCCGCACCTCACGGCTCTCCGGCAACGCCTGGCAGGCAGTGACCATCGCCCTGAGGACCGCCGCCTGCCGGACCACCGGATCGACGGCGCGGGCCGCGTCGCCACTACCCTGCTCGCCCAGCATGACCACGATCCCGACGCTCTTCTCGGTGCCGCTGAGCGCGGCGCCCCAGCGCGCGGAGTCGGTGGCGGCGTCGACGCGGCTCACCGAGCGGCCCAGTGTGCGCAGCCGCGCCACCACGGCGTCGGGCAGGCCCTCGACACCGTCCGCGGCGACGAGGAAGTGACCGGGAGCGGCGGCTGAGCTACGCCCGGGCCGGGGCGTTGGCGGGTGTTGTTCCCGCTCGCCCCGGTCGGCGAACAGCACCGAACAGGCCGGCTCCTCGCCGAGCTGGACCACGCTGGTGAACCCACCGGAGCGCAGCACCTCGGGCCACTGCTCACGGGCGAGCAGGGTGTCCTCGCGCAGCTCCGTGTCGGTGAAGCCGGTGGCCGACCCGAGCAGCCCGTAGCAGGGGGCGAAGAGGTCGTTGTCGTGGAACTCCACGGCGAGCAGCCGGCCACCGCTGTCCAGGAGTTCGGCGACGTGGCCGACGGCGCGGCGCACATCGGTGGTGGCGTGCAGGACGTTGGCGGCGATCACCAGATCGAAGGAAGCGGCGGCGAAGCCCTGTTCGGCCGGGGCGCGGTCCAGATCCAGCGTCCGGTAGTCGAGGTACCGGTATGCGGCGAACCGGTGGCGGGCTCGGGGGAAGAACGCGCTGGAGATGTCCGTGTAGGCGTAGGTGGTGCGATCGGCGGGCAACCGGGGCAGCAGCCAGGCGGTGGTGGACCCGGTGCCGGCGCCGACCTCCAGAATCCGCAGCGGCCGGTCCGCGGGCCAGGCATCGACCAGCCCGGTGAGCAGTTCCCTTGCCATCCGGTTCAGATACTGATGTGCCACGGAGGTCGTGTAGTGCAGCTCGGCCAGCCGCTCGGTGTCCGAGAACAGCAACTGCATCGGATCCACGACCCCGGTGAGCACCCCGGCCAGTTGCGGACCACACCGGGCGTACAGCAGCAGCTCCGGCGCCATGGCGGGGAAGTCCCGCAGCAACTCGGTGAGCAGTCGGCCCGGTTCCGGCGTCCGGCCCAGCACACCTTCCCGTTCGGCGAGCGCCCGCAGCTTCTCGTACAGCCGCCGGTTGCCCGGCCGTGTGCCGCTCGCCTCCAGTTCGGCGACCGCGGCCGCCACGAAGTGGCCGGTCAGATGGGCGACGCGGCGGACGAACGAGGGGCTGTCATAGCGGCGGGCCGCCGCGGTCAGTGCCGCCACCTGCCCGGCCCGCGCGGCGGCGAGCTCGGTGGCGGTCGGCAGCCCGGCCGGGCCGGCGGCCCCGGGCAGCGGAGCCGCCCGGAGGGTGCTGACGATGCGGTCGACGCCGCTCCCCGCCGCCTTGTTCCTGCGTACGCGGACACCGTGCAGCTCCATGGCTATGGTGCCGTCCGGATCCGCGATGGTGATGTCCACCACCGCCTCACGCAGCGACAGGCCGCGCGCACGGATCAGCGCCACGCCCCGGTCGGCGGGGGTGCGCCAGAACCGGACCCGCTCGAACTCGGCAGGAAGGAACTGGTGGACCTGCCCGTTCTCGGCGCGGGGAAGGAGCGCCCCGATGGACTGCAGGGTGGCGTCGACCAGGGCCGGGTGTGCGTGGAACTCCTGCGCCCCGCTCGGATTGGCGTAGTCGGCGAGCACCGTATCGTCGGCGACGGCGAGCCGTTGGACACCGCGGAACGCGGGCCCGTACTCCAGCTCGACCCGGCGCATCCGCGCGTAGTGCCGTTCCCCGGAGATCTCGGTCTGTGCCGCTGCCCGTATGCCCGCCACGTCCAGCGGCGCGGGCGGCCCGCTGCGCAACCGGCGTACCCGCGCCCTCGCATGGTCCTGCCAGTCCTCGTCGCCCCGGCGGGAGGCCATGCGGGCCACCTCGCCGATGAGCCAGGTCTGTACGGAGATGGTGGCGCTCGGGTCGTCCCACGGCAGCACCAGCGCCTTGCCGATGTCCAGGCCGGTGATCTCCAGTGCGCCCTCGTGGGTGGTTCGGCCGGCCGCGAGCGCCATCTCCAGATACGCGGCGCCCGGCATCACCACCGCCCCGCCGATCCGGTGGTCGCCGAGCCAGCCGAGCCGCGCCGGCTCGACCGGTGTCCGCCAGGTGGGTTCCACACTCGGCAACCGGTCGCCGAGCAACGGGTGTCCCGACTCCTCCTCGGCGCCCGATCCCGCCGACCACCAGTTGGCGGCGCCGTTGAAGTGGTGCTCCCGCTGCCACGGGTAGGCGGGCAGCGGTACCACCCGGCCGCGCACCGGGAACCAGGCGTCCCAGTCGATGTCGGCCCCGGCCGCGAGCACCGTGGCGTAGGTGGTCGGCACCGCGGCCGAGTCGCAGGCCGCGCGTGACAGCGAGCCGACCGTGGTCACCGGCCGGTCCGCGGTGGCGCACTGCCTGCGCAGATAGCCGAGCAGCACCGGGTGGGGGCCGACCTCCACGATCGTGCCGCAGCCGTGCTCGTCCACCAACGTGGTCACGGCCGGTCCGAAGAGCACCGGCTCCCGGATGTTGCGCCACCAGTACGTGGCGTCGAGCCCGGTGCCCGGCAGCGTGCCACCGGTGACGGTGGAGACGAACGCCACGGTTCCGGGCCGTGGCGCCAGCCCGGCCAGCGCGGTGTGCAGCCGGTCCCGGATCGAGTCCATGGATCGGCTGTGGAAGGCATAGTTCAGGGGCAGCTCCCGGAAGAAGACCCCGCGGTGAAGCAACTCGTCACCGAGCGCGCACAGTTCCTCGGCGGACCCGGACAGAGTCACGTCCGACGGACTGTTCACGCCGGCCAGCTCCAGGTCCCGGCCGGCGATCAGCTCGGCGGCCTCGGCGGCCGGAAGTCCCACCGCCGCCATCCGTCCGCCACCCGCCGTCTCCGCCTGGGCGAGACCGCGTTCGGCGATCACCCGGCAGGCCGCCGCCAGGTCCAGGGCCCCGCAGGCGTGTGCGGCGGCCACTTCGCCCACCGAGTGTCCCGCCACCGCGGCGGGCCGGATGCCGCGCTCCCGCAGCAGTGCGGTCAGCCCGATCTGCACCGCGAACAGCAGCGGTTGGGCGATCTCGGTCCGGTCCAGCTCCGGCCCCGGATCCATGGACCGCAGGGCCTCGAGCACCGACCAGCCCAGATGCCCGGCCAGTTCGGCGTCCACCTCGGTGACCGCGTCGAGGAACACCGGTTCGGTCGCCAGCAGCTCCGCGCCCATGCCCGCCCACTGGGCGCCGTTTCCGGAGTACACGAACGCCACGGGCCCCGGAGTCGACTGTCCTGCCGCAGCGCCGGGCACCGCGGTGCCCTCGGCGAACGCTTCCAGCAGGGCCGCGGCCTGGCCGGGGCTGTCCGCCAGCACGGCAACCCGTTCGCGGTGGTGTCCGCGCCGAACGCAACTGGTGAAGGCGAGGTCGTAGAACGCGTCGGTGTCCCGGAGCCGCGCGGCGGTGCGTGAGGCGGCCTCGCTGAGTGCCTGAGGAGTGGCCGCCGAGACCAGCACGGGCAATGGCCTCGCCTTCGGTGGCGCGGGCACACGGGGCGCGGGCGGCGGGCCGAGAATGGCGTGCGCGTTGGCCCCGCCGAAGCCGAACGAGTTGATCGCGAGCGCTCCCGGCGGCAGTGCCCGCGGCGCGGTCACCGGCTCCAGGCCCAGCGCGGAGAAGTCGATGGCGGGGTTGAGCGGTTCGGCGTGCAGCGACTGCGGAATCACCCCGTGCCGCAGCATGAGTACACACTTGAGCAGACCGGCGATGCCCGCCCCGGACTCCAGATGGCCGAGGTTCGACTTCACCGAGCCGATGGGCAGCGGGGTGCGGCGGCCCGCGCCGAGGGCACCACCCAGCGCCCGGCACTCGATCGGGTCGCCCGCCTGGGTGCCGGTGCCATGAGCCTCCACATAGGCCAGGTCCTCGGGCCGCACCCCGGCCCGGTGGTGCACCTGACGCATCAGCCTCTCCTGAGCCTCCGCGCTGGGCAGCGAGAGCCCAGGGGTACGGCCGTCCGCGCCCACTCCGGTGCCGAGGACCACGGCGTGCACGGTGTCACCATCCGCCCGTGCGTCGGCGAGGCGCTTGAGCACCACCACCGCGCCGCCCTCGGCACGGACGTATCCGTCCGCGTGCGCGGAGAAGGAGCGGCAGCGGCCACTGGGGGACAGCATGGACGCCTTGGAGAACCCGATGAAATCCCCCGGGTTCAGCAGCAGGTTGACACCGCACGCCAGCGCGATACCGCCCTCGTCGGCGCGGAGTTGTGCGCAGGCCTGGTGCAGGGCGACCAGGGACGAGGAGCAGGCGGTGTCCACCGCCATGGACGGCCCCCGCAGATCGAACAGGTGCGAGATCCGGTTGGCGGTGTTGCACAGCGCCGAGCCCGCCATCGTGTACGCCGTGACCGTTTCGGGGCGGGCGTACTGGAGTTGGCCGTAGTTGCCGTTGCTCACCCCCACATAGACCCCGGACTCCGATCCGGCGAGTGCCCCCGGATCGACACCGGCGTCGTCGAGGGCTTCCCTGGCCATCTCCAACAGCAGCCTCTGCTGCGGGTCCATCCGGCTCGCCTCGCGCGGCGACAGCCCGAAGAACGCGGCGTCGAAACCCGTGACGTCGTCCAGGAACCCGCCCGCGGCCGAGTACGACTTGCCGGGACGCCGCGGATCGTCGGCCACGAAGCGGCTCGCGTCGAACCGGTCCGCCGGCACCTCACCGACCAGATCGCGCCCGGCGGCAAGCGCGGTCCATAACTCCTCGGGCGCCGCGATGCCACCCGGCAATCGACAGCTGAGCCCGATGATGGCGATATCGCCGGACCGCTCTTCACGAGCGAAGCGGGGACGCGGATGGGAGATCGTCTCTTCTGGCATCCCTGCGGACAGTACCCATGCGTGCCCCCGCTGATGCCGCCGTCAGACCGTGCCGTCCTCGTGTGCCACCGTGATGACGATCTTGCCGACCTGGACGTTGGACTCCATGTAGCGGTGGGCCTCGACGATGTCCGCGAGGTCGAAGGTGCGGTCGATGACCGGCTCGAAGGAACCGCTGCTCAGGCCCGCGTTGACGAATGCGACCGCGCGGCGCAGGCGCTCGGCGTCCGTCGTCAGTTCGTGGAGCGTGTACGTGCTGGTGCTCAGCGCGGGGAACGACTGCGCGTTGGGCAGCGGAGTGGGGCGGGGGTCGAGGGCGCCGTAGACGACAAGGAAGCCACCGGGGGCGATGCCCTGGGCGATGGTCTCGACGCCGGGGCCGGCGACCGGATCGAAGGCCAGACGCACCCCTTCCCCCTTCGTGAGCTCCTTGATGCGGGAGGGAAGGTCCTCGTCGTCGGTGACGATGACGTGGGCCGCGCCGGCGTCCAGGAGGGCCTGCTTCTTGCCGGCGCCGCGCGTGGTGGCGATCGGGATCGCGCCGATGTGGTTGGCCATCTGGATGGCGGCCAGGCCCACGCTGCTGGAGGCCGCGGTGATCAGCACATGGTCGCCCGGGCGCACCTGGCCACCTTCGGCGAGGGCGCCGTACGCGGTGATGTAGGCCATCCACACGCCCGCCGCCTGGACCGGGTCGATGTCCGCGGGGCGGGCGACGACGGCGGTGGCCGGGACGATGACGTGGTCGCCGTACGTGCCGTAGTCGGTCTGCAGAAACGCCGGCACCACACCGACGGGGTCGCCCTCGGCGAAGCCGTCCACGCCCTCGCCGATCGCCTCGACGACGCCGGCGGCCTCGTAGCCGAGCGAGGAGGGGAAGGTCGGCTCGTAGAAGTAGCCGCCCTCGCGGAACATGACCTCGGCCCGGTTGAGGCCGATCGCGTCCACGCGAATGCGAAGCTCACCGGCGCCGGGAGCGCCCACTTCGACATCGCGCAGGGTCAGGACCTCGGGGCCGCCGATCCGGTCGAACTGTACGAGCTTTGCCATGGTGCTGCTGTCCTTGCGGAGGGGATGGGGGAGTGCGCCGAAATGGTTCGGCGCCGCAATCCACACTGCCGCGTAGTTCGATGCGTGTCAAATTTTGACCCACGTCGAACTATATTCTCCGCCGCTCCTCAGAGTGAGGGTGTGCTTGCGGTGAGTTACGGTCGTGCATGGGCGATGAGTCCCCCGGCTTCGGTTCGCCGGGGGCGTCGGTGCCACCAGGTTCGGCGAAGGGTGTCGCCTGTCCCCTCCTCAGGGGATGACTGACAAAGTCCGTTCCGGAGTTTGCCCTACTTCACGAAGTCCGAGACGACCCGGGCCGGCCAGGTGCCCACGGTGAGCATGCCGGCCGCGTATGCGCGGGATATCAGGGCCGCGCGGTTACGGGCCTTCATCTTCCGGAGCATCGAGCCCACGTGGTATTCGACGCCCTGCCTGCTGAGATAGAGGTTGGAGGCCATCTGGATGGTCGAGGCGCCGGTGGCCACGCCTTCCAGGATCCGGGCCTCCAGGGGCGAGAGCAACAGGCGGCGCTGGGTTCCGGGTTCGTCCTCGGGTGTGTGGTTGTCCGGTTTGACGAGGACGACGATGGCGGAGAGCCCGTCCGATGAGCCCTGGACGGCGGTGGCGGTCAGTACGCCCGAGAACGGGTGTCCGCTTGAGCGGTGTCCCACGACCCGTTCGCTGAAGCGGGTCCGCCGGCCGTCGTGCAGCCTCAGGAAGTGTTCCCGGAGGACTGCGGGCGAGCTGGGACGCAGCAGCTCGAACAGGTTCCGCCCACACAGCTCGGCCGAGGATCCGGCGAAGCAGCGGAAGAAGTCGTCGTTGCCCGCCTGGACCCGCAGGTCCGAGTCGAGGGTGGCCATGCCCGTGCCGTGCTCGGTCGTGGACACGCGAGTCCGGATCCCGTTGTCGCTCTGACCGGAGGTCGAGGAAGTCACCGGGATGGTGTGGGAGAGAGCCAAGAGGAGTCACCTCTTTCGGTCGTTTCAACGACGACGCGAGGGGCGCTGCCCGTGAATTGATCAGGGCGCTGACCTGATAATCGGACTCGACGACGTCAATTATCCGTGCTTTAAGTCGACTTTCAGTGGCAGCTGTGCGGTCACGTTTCGTGCTGCCCCCGTGAGCGTCAAACCGGTCGTACTGAAAAAGGGGCACAGTGACGGGTGTTAGGTTCAGTTCCAAGTGTATATCGGAACCGTGCCCTCTTTCGCTGCCCGTATGCCACGTTGTGGTGACCGTTCTTGCCCGATTGCCCGCGTCGGTCACCCGTACGGGCCCCTTGTTCATGGGGTGTTGAGTGTAAGAGGAGGGCATGATCGCGGTGTGCCGGGAGTCTCGGTGCGTGGACCCGATCACGATCGCTTACGGGCCTTGAACCGGCCGGTATCCCCTTGCTGCCTGCAAGGACGCGGATAGTGGTGCACCCGGCGACGCGCCCCAAGTCTCGGAAATCCCCTAGCGTATTCGCGCTTCCTTGACATCATTCCGGAGCGGCTGTGAAGGTTGAGCTAGACAACCTCGCATTCGGATCCGGGCAGCCGACCCATGGCCATTGCGGGTGTGCCTCAAGCAGTGGAATGCGTCGAATTCCCTGCGCCGCCCACTGCGTGAAAAAACCACTCGACGGTCTTTCCGTGGTCGTGGAAGGGATCCTTTATGTCCAAGTGTGCGTTGATCACCGGAATTACCGGCCAGGACGGCTCGTATCTGGCCGAGCACCTCCTTGCGCAAGGGTATCGAGTCTGGGGATTGATCAGAGGCCAGGCCAATCCCAGAAAGCTGCGGATCAGCCGGCTGGCCTCGGACGTCACCTTTGTCGACGGCGATCTGATGGACCAGGCGAGCCTGGTGGCGGCCCTCGACGCGGTGCAGCCGGACGAGGTGTACAACCTCGGCGCCATCTCGTTCGTACCGATGTCCTGGCAGCAGTCCGAACTGGTCACCGAGGTCAACGCCATGGGTGTGCTGCGGATGCTGGAGGCGATCCGCATGGTGAGCGGGCTGGACAAGTCCCGCGGTGGCGGCGGTGGCCGCGGAGGGATCCGCTTCTATCAGGCGTCGTCGTCGGAGATGTTCGGCAAGGTCACCGAGACGCCGCAGCGGGAGACCACGATCTTCCATCCCCGCAGCCCGTACGGCGCGGCCAAGGCGTACGGCCACTTCATCACCCGCAACTACCGTGAGTCCTTCGGGATGTACGCCGTCTCCGGGATGTTGTTCAACCATGAATCGCCGCGCCGTGGCGCGGAGTTCGTGACCCGGAAGATCTCGCTGGCGGTGGCCCAGATCAAGCTCGGGCTCCAGGACAAGCTCTTCCTGGGCAACCTGGATGCGGTACGCGACTGGGGCTTCGCCGGGGACTATGTCCGTGCGATGCATCTGATGCTCCAGCAGGACGAGCCATCCGACTATGTGGTGGGCACCGGTCGCATCCATTCGGTACGCGACGCCGTGCGCATGGCCTTCGAGTCCGTGGACCTGGACTGGGAGGACTACGTGGCCATCGACCCGACCCTGGTCCGCCCCGCCGAGGTGGAGACGCTGTGTGCCGACAGCACACGGGCCCGCACCGAGCTGGGCTGGGAGCCGACCGTGGACTTCCGCGAACTGATGAGCATGATGGTGGAGTCCGACCTCCGCCAGGCCTCCCGTGAACGCGACTACGGCGATCTCCTCTCGGCCACGAGCTGGTGAATGCCGCCGCTCAGGTTGCCCGGTGGCGTGTCCAAACGCCACCGGGCATTGTCGTGTTCCCCCGTGTTCCCCTCGCAATCCCAGGTATTCCCTGGTGTTCTCGCGCGTTCCATCGGTTCCCCGGCCACCGGGGACGAGGAACTAGGGGTTTCCTCGCGGGCCCGTGATGACACTGGGCGAGGGGAGGCCTTGACCGCCATCACATGCGGCCACCCCGAGGGGCCGCCGACCGCCGTTTCCCGAGTGGGGGGAAACGGCCGGTCGCGGCCCCGGTCGGTGGCCCCGGCGCCACCCCGGCCGCGTATGTCCGGTGGGTTCGGTTGCGACGAATCCCTCCCCTGCCTGTGCGGATTGCCTGCCGCCAGCGTCGAGACGGGTTGAGTGAGATGGACAACGAACAGAAGCTCAGGGACTATCTCAAGCGGGCGAGCGCCGATCTGCGGCGGACCCGACGCCGGCTGGGCGAGATCGAGGCCGCGGCACAGGAGCCGATCGCCATCGTCGGCATGAGCTGCCGCTACCCGGGCGGGGTGAATGGCCCGGAGGACCTGTGGCACATGGTCGAGTCCGGTGAGGACGGCATCACCGCCCTGCCGACCGACCGGGGCTGGGACCCTCGCGAGCTGGCCGGGACGGCCGTCTCCGGCGGATTCCTGCATGAAGCCGCCGAGTTCGATGCGGACTTCTTCGGCATCTCGCCGCGCGAGGCGCTGGCGATGGACCCGCAGCAGCGGGTGCTGCTGGAGGCCGCCTGGGAGGCGTTCGAGCGGGCCGGAATCGAACCGGGCACCCTCCGTGGCAGCCGGACCGGCATGTTCGTGGGCGCGATGGCGCAGGACTACCGGGTGGGCCCGGCCGACGGTGTGGAGGGTTTCCAGCTCACCGGCAACACCACGAGCGTCATGTCCGGCAGGCTCTCGTACACCTTCGGTGTCGTCGGACCGGCCGTCACCGTGGACACGGCGTGTTCGTCGTCGCTGGTGGCCCTGCATCTGGCCACCCAGTCGCTGCGCGCGGGGGAGTGCTCGCTGGCGCTCGCGGGCGGCATCACCATCATGTCGAGCCCGGCCACCTTCATCGAGTTCGGCCGCCAGGGCGGGCTGTCGGCCGACGGCCGCTGCCGTTCGTTCGCCGACACCGCGGACGGCACCGGCTGGGCCGAGGGCGTCGGCGTACTCGTCCTGGAACGGCTGTCGGACGCCCAGCGCAACGGACACGAGGTGCTGGCGGTGGTGCGGGGCACGGCCGTCAACCAGGACGGCGCGTCCAACGGCCTGACCGCGCCCAACGGCCCCTCGCAGCAGCGGGTGATCGAGCAGGCGCTGATCAACGCACGGCTGTCCGCCGATCAGATCGACGCGGTGGAGGCGCATGGCACCGGTACGACGCTGGGCGACCCGGTCGAGGCCCAGGCGTTGCTGGCCACGTACGGTCAGAGCCGCGGGGACCGGGGCCCGTTGCTGCTCGGATCGGTGAAGTCGAACCTCGGGCACACTCAGGCCGCGGCCGGTGTCGCGGGCATCATCAAGATGGTCATGGCGATGCGGCACGGGATGCTGCCGCGCACCCTGCACATCGACCGGCCCTCGACCCATGTGGACTGGGAGTCGGGCGCCGTGGAACTGCTGACCGAGCCGACCGCCTGGCCGGTCACCGGCGAGCCGCGCCGGGCCGGGGTCTCCTCGTTCGGCATCAGCGGCACCAACGCCCACACCATCATCGAACAGGCCCCCGCCCCCGCTCCCGCCGAGACACCGGCCGAGGACGAGCCGACCGGGTCCGATGGCGCCGCGGCCGGGCCCGGCCCGGACGCCGTCCACGCCGAGGCGCCCGAACCCGTCGTGACGCTCGACCCGGGCGTGGTTCCGCTGCCGGTGTCGGGCCGGACCCCCGAGGCGCTGCGCGAGCAGGCGGCCCGGCTCCACGCCCACCTGGACGCCCGCCCCGGGCTCGGCCTCGCCGACCTCGCCTTCTCGCTGGCCACCACCCGCGCGGGCTTCGAACACCGCGCCGTCGTCACCGCGGGCGATCGTGCCGCGGCGGCCGCCGCGCTGTCCGCACTGGCCTTGGGCGATTCCTCCGCCGGCCTGGTCAGGGGCACCGCACGAGCCACACGGAAGCTGGCTTTCCTGTTCGCCGGGCAGGGCAGCCAGCGGCTGGGCATGGGGCGCGAGCTGGCGGAGCGTTTCCCGGTGTTCGCCCAGGCGCTGGACGCGACCCTCGCCGCGCTGGACACCTGGCTCGACCGCCCGCTGCGCGACATGCTCTTCGCCGCCGAGGGCACCGCGGAAGCCGCCCTGCTGGACCGCACCGCATACGCCCAGCCGGCGCTGTTCGCCGTCGAGGTCGCCCTGTTCCGGCTGGTCGAGTCCTGGGGCATCACCCCCGACTTCCTGGCCGGGCATTCCATCGGGGAAATCGCCGCCGCCCACGCCGCCGAGGTGTTCTCGCTGGCCGACGCGGCGCGGCTGGTCGTGGCGCGCGGCCGGCTGATGGAGGAACTGCCGGCCGGCGGGGCGATGGCGTCCGTACAGGCCACCGAGTCCGAAGTGGCGCCGCTGCTGACCGGGCGCGCCGACCACGTCTCCATCGCGGCGGTCAACGGCCCCTCGGCCGTCGTGGTGGCGGGCGACGAGGACGCGGTGGCCGAGATCGAGGCACACTTCGCGGGCGAGGGCCGAAAGACCAAGCGGCTGCGGGTCAGCCACGCCTTCCACTCGCCCCGCATGGAGCCGATGCTCGAGGAGTTCCGCGCCCTGGTCGCGGAGCTGTCGCCGCGGGCGCCGGTCGTGCCGGTCGTATCGAACCTGACCGGCGCCCAGGCCACCGTGCAGGAGCTGACGTCCGCCGACTACTGGGTGGACCACGTACGCCAGGCGGTGCGGTTCGCCGACGGCATCGGCTGGCTGCACGGACACGGCGTCGACACCTACCTGGAGCTGGGCCCCGACGGCGTCCTGTCCGCGCTGACCCGGACCTGTCTCGACAACACCGCCACCGACGGGGACCTGGACGAGGACCCTGAGGGTCCCGGCGCCGCCGTACCGCTGCTGCGGCCGGGCCGTCCCGAGCCGGTGGCCGTCACCACCGCGCTCGCCGGGCTCCACGTACGCGGCGTGCCGGTGGACTGGGACCGCTACTTCGCCGGGACCGGCGTCCGCCGAGTGGACCTGCCGACCTATCCGTTCCAGCGCCGGCGGTACTGGCCCAAGGGCCTCGCCACTCCGGCGGGCGACATGCGGGCCGCGGGCATGGGCGCCGCGCACCACCCGCTGCTGGCCGCCGCCGTGTCCCTGGCGGACTCCGACGGCTTCCTGCTCACCGGCAGGCTCTCCCTGCGGACCCACCCCTGGCTGGCCGACCACGCCGTACGCGGCACCGTCATCCTGCCCGCGACCGCCTTCCTGGAGCTGGCCATCCGCGCGGGTGACGAGGTCGGCTGCGACCGGGTCGAGGACCTCACCCTCGCCGCGCCGCTGGCACTGCCCGAACACGGCGGCGTCCAGGTGCAGATGTGGGTCGGCAGCCCGGACGAGTCCGGCCGGCGGACCCTGAACCTCTACTCCCGGCCCGACGGCGAGGGCACCGACGAGCTGCCGTGGACCCGGCACGCCACGGGCGTACTCACCACCGGCGGACACGACATCGCCTTCGACACCGCCCAGTGGCCGCCGGCCGATGCGCAATCCCTCGCGCTGGACGGTCTCTACGACCGGCTGGCGGCGGAGGACGGCCTCGAATACGGACCGCTCTTCCAGGGGCTGCGGGCCGCCTGGAGACGCGGTGCGGACACGTTCGCCGAGGTGGCGCTGGAGCCTACGGCCCAGGGCCCCGACGGCTCGTTCGGGCTGCACCCCGCGCTGCTCGACGCCGCCCTCCACGCGATGCTCGCCGACCCCGGCCGGGACCGGGGCCCCGACGGCGGGGGCACCGCCCTGCCGTTCTCCTGGGAGGGCGTGTCCCTGCACGCGACCGGCGCGTCCGAGATACGCGTACGGATGTCCCGAGCCGCCGACGGCACCCTGTCGATCGCGGTCGCGGATCCCTCCGGCCAACCCATCGCCTCCGTCGAGGCGCTGACGCTGCGCGCCCTGCCGGCCGGCGGCCCCGGAGAGGGGACAGTGACCGGGCGGGACTCGCTGTTCCGCGTGGACTGGACGCCGCTGCCCGCCTCGGCGACGGACGGGACGCCGGCCGTGCCTGCGTCCGGGCCCGTGGTGGTGCTCGGCCCGGATGTCCTGGGGCTCGCCGAGACACTACGGGCCGCCGGCACCGAGGCTCGGGTCCATGACGACCCGGCTGACCTAATGGACCCGGCCGTGCTGACCGGGCCGGATGGCGTATCGACCGGTGCGGTGCTGGTCCCGATGCTCGGCGACACCGCCGGGGAGATGGCCGACGCGGTCCGTACGCTGACGTCACGGGCGCTGGACCTGCTGCGCGTCTGGTCGGCCGAGGAGGGGCCCGCGGGCACCCGGCTGGTCTTCGTGACCCGTGGGGCGGTGGCCGCCGACAGCGGAGCAGTCACGTCCGGGGAATCTCGCGGCGAAGACGCGGGCGCGCCCGTCGACCTCGCCGCGGCGGCCGTCTGGGGCCTGGTGCGCTCCGCGCAGGCCGAGGCACCCGGCCGGTTCACCCTGGTGGACCTGGACCCCGAGGACCCCTCGACCGTCCCTCTCGCGTCGGCGCTGACGGCGGACGAACCCCAACTGGCCGTCCGCCAGGCCACCGTGCTGGCCCCCCGGCTCGCCCGGGTCGCCGCCCCCGTGCCGGGCGCGGCGGACACGGGCAACGCGGCGGATCCGGAGCCCGGCTGGGACACCGACGGCACGGTCCTGATCACCGGCGGCACCGGCGGGTTGGGCGCCCTGATCGCCCGGCATCTGGCCGCCGAGCGCGGCGTACGCCACCTGCTGCTGCTCAGCCGCCGCGGCGGCGCGGCCGAGGGCGCCGCCGACCTGGTCGCCGACCTCGCCGACCACGGGGCGGACGCGACCGCCGTTGCCTGCGACGTGGCCGACCCCGCCGCCCTGGCCGCCGTACTGGCGGGGATCCCGACCGAGCATCCGCTGACCGCGGTCGTGCATGCGGCCGGCGTGCTCGACGACGGCATGATCGGCTCGCTGACGGCCGAGCGTATGGACGCCGTGCTGCGGCCCAAGGTCGACGCGGCCTGGGCCCTGCACCGGGCGACCGACGGTCTTGAGCTGTCCGCGTTCATCGTCTTCTCGTCGCTGGCCGGCACCGTCGGCACCGCCGGCCAGGGCAACTACGCGGCGGCCAACGCGTTCCTGGACGCGCTCGCCCGCCACCGCCGGTCCCAGGGCCTGTCGGCCCAGTCCCTCGCCTGGGGGCCCTGGGCCCTTTCGGACGGGATGACCGGCGCCCTCACCGAGACCGACCTGCGGCGGCTGGCCCGTATGGGCACCCCCGCCCTCTCGCCCGAGCAGGGCCTCGACCTGTTCGACACCGCGGTCTCCAGCGGCCGCCCCGTCCTGCTGCCGGTACGGCTCGACCTGGCGGCGTTGCGCGCCTCCGCCGACGTACCGCATCTGCTGCGCGGGCTGGTCCGCAAGGCCCACCGCCGGGCGGTGGTGGAGGGCTCGGGGACCGCCTCGGGGCTGGCGCAGCGGCTGGCCCGGCTCGACGGCGACCAACGCACCCGGGCCGTGGTGGACGTGGTCCGGGCCCAGGTCGCCGCCGTGCTCGGCCACGCGGGCCCCGACGCCGTGGACCCGGACCGTCCCTTCCAGGACCTGGGGTTCGACTCGCTGACCGCGATCGAGCTGCGCAACCGGCTGAGCGCGGCCACCGGGCTGCGCACCTCGGCCACCGCCGTCTTCGACTACCCCACGGTCACCGCGCTCGCCGTTCACGTACGCGATGAACTCCTCGGCAGCCGTGCCGCGGCAGCCCCCGACCCGGCACGGCCGAATCCCGGCACGGCTGTCGAGGACCCCATCGTGATCGTGGGCATGGGCTGCCGCTATCCGGGCGGCGTCGGCTCGCCCGAGGAGCTGTGGCGGCTGGTCAGCGAGGGCACCGACGCGATCTCCGGGCTGCCCGCCAACCGCGGCTGGGACCTGGAGACGCTGTACGATCCGGATCCCGACCACCACGGCACCACGTACACCCGTGGTGGCGGATTCCTCCACGACGCGGGCGAGTTCGACGCGGCCTTCTTCAATATGAGCCCGCGGGAGGCGCTGGCCACCGACACCCAGCAGCGGCTGCTGCTGGAGACCTCATGGGAGGCGGTGGAACGGGCCGGGATCGACCCGGTGTCGCTGCGCGGCAGCCGGACCGGTGTGTTCACCGGAGTGATGTACAACGACTACGGCACCGTCCTCGCGGGCGGCGGCGACTTCGAGGGCTTCCTGGGCAGCGGCACGTCCCCGAGCGTGGCCTCGGGCCGGGTGTCGTACACGCTGGGCCTGGAGGGCCCGGCGGTGACCGTGGACACCGCGTGTTCTTCTTCGCTGGTGGCCATGCACCTGGCGGCGCAGGCGCTGCGGGAGGGCGAATGCTCGCTCGCGCTCGCCGGCGGCGTCACGGTGATGTCGACACCCGCGTCGTTGATCGAGTTCTCGCGGCAGCGGGGGTTGTCGCCGGACGGGCGGTGCAAGGCGTTCTCGGAGTCGGCCGATGGTGTGGGCTGGTCCGAGGGCGTGGGTGTGGTGGTGCTGGAGCGGCTGTCGGACGCGCGCCGTAATGGTCACGAAGTGGTCGCCGTGGTGCGGGGTTCGGCGATCAACCAGGACGGCGCGTCGAATGGTCTGACGGCGCCGAACGGCCCGTCCCAGCAGCGGGTGGTCCGCCAGGCGCTGGCCACCGCCGGTCTGTCGGCCGCGGATGTGGACGCGGTGGAGGCGCACGGCACGGGCACCACGCTGGGCGACCCCATCGAGGCGCAGGCGCTGCTGGCCACGTACGGGCAGGATCGGGAACGACCGCTGTGGCTCGGGTCGGTGAAGTCGAACATCGGGCACACCCAGGCCGCGGCAGGCGTGGCTGGTGTGATCAAGATGGTGATGGCGATGCGGCACGGCGTGCTTCCGGGCACGCTGCATGTGGACGCGCCGTCGTCGCATGTGGACTGGGAGGCGGGCGAGGTCCAACTGCTCACCCGGGCGGTGGAGTGGCCGTCGACCGGCCGGGTGCGCCGGGCGGGTGTGTCCTCGTTCGGGATCAGCGGCACCAACGCCCACCTGATCGTCGAACAGCCCGCGCCGTCGGACCCCGAGCCCGAGGAGACCGCACCCCGGAGTGGCGGCCACGGCTCCGTCGTCTGGCTGCTCTCCGGCCGTGGCCGCGCGGCGCTGCGGGCCCAGGCCGCCCGCCTGGCGGCCCGCGTGGACACCGACCCCGGGCTGGACGCCGCCGATGTCGCGCTCTCGCTCGCCACCACCCGCTCGGCCTTCGAGCAGCGCGCCGCCGTGGTCGCACCGGACCGGTCCGGGCTGCTGCGCGCGCTGACCGCGCTCGCCGAGGGCCGTCCCGACCCCGCCGTGATCGAGGGCGAGGCGGGCGGCACGGACAAGCTGGCGCTGCTCTTCTCCGGCCAGGGCAGCCAGCGGGCCCGGGCGGGCCGGGAGCTGTACGCGGACTTCCCGGTGTTCGCCCGCGCGCTGGACGAGGTCTGCGCCCAGCTGGACCCGTACCTGGACCGCCCCCTGCGCGAGGTGCTGTTCGCCGACGAGGGCACGCCCGAGGCCGAGCTGCTGGACCAAACGGGCTGGACGCAACCCGCGCTGTTCGCCGTCGAGGTGGCGCTCTTCAGGCTCATGCTCTCGTGGGGCGTCCGACCCGACTACGTCGCCGGCCACTCGATCGGCGAGCTGGCGGCGGCCCACGCCGCCGGTGTGCTGTCCCTCCAGGACGCCTGCGCCCTGGTGGCCGCGCGGGCCCGGCTGATGCAGACCCTGCCCGCCGGCGGGGCGATGGTGTCCGTACAGGCCACCGAGGACGAGGTGGCACCGCTGCTGGCCGGCCGGGACCACGAGCTGGCGGTCGCCGCCGTGAACGGCCCGTCCGCGCTGGTCCTCTCCGGTGACGAGGAGGCGGTTCTCGAGGCCGCGGCACACTTCCGCGACCTGGGCCGCAAGACCAAGCGGCTGCGGGTCAGCCACGCCTTCCACTCGCACCGCATGGACGCCATGCTCGACGGCTTCCGCGAGGTGGCACAGGGCCTGGTCCACGCGGCGCCGACCATCCCCATCGTGTCGAACGTGACCGGCGAGATCGTCACCGAGGAGCAGATCTGCTCCCCGGACTACTGGGTGGAACACGTCCGCGGGACGGTCCGCTTCGCCGACGGCGTACGCACCCTGCGCGACGCGGGCGCGACCACCTTCCTCGAACTCGGCCCGGACGGCGTCCTGTCCGCGATGGCCGAGGACACGCTCGGCGAGGACTCCACGGCCGAGGCGGTGCCCGCCCTGCGGGCCGACCGCGCCGAGGAGCTGACCGTCGCGGCGGCTCTGGCCAAGCTGCACGTCCGCGGGGTACGCGTGGACTGGCCCGGGTACTTCGGCGGCAGCGGGGCACGCCGTGTCGATCTGCCGACGTACGCCTTCCAGCACGACTTCTACTGGCCCGACACCGCCACCGCCGCGCCCACGAGCCCGGAGACGGCGGCGGATCCGGCGGACGAGCGGCTGTGGAGCGCGGTCGAGCGCAGGGACGCGGCGGAACTGGCCACCGTGCTGGGGCTGGAGGACGAACACCACGCGTCGCTCTACGCCCTGCTGCCCGCGCTCTCCTCCTGGCGCCAGAACCGGCATGAGAAGGCCGTGCTGGACTCCTGGCGGTACCAGGTGGAGTGGCAGCCACTGCGGGTGTCCACGGCACCGGTGGCGGCCGGCACCTGGCTGGTCGTCACCGCGGACGGCGCGCCCGACGACCCGTTCCAGGACGATGTGGTGGACGCCCTGCGCCAGCACGGCGCCCGCGTCCACCGGGTGGTGCTGGACGACACGTGCGCCGACCGCGCCGTCCTGGCCGCACGGCTCGGGGGCGTTCAGGCAGCGGTTCAGGGGGACGCCGCGGACGGGGTGCGCCTCGACGAGGTGTCCGGAGTGCTCTCGCTGCTGGCCGTCGCCGAACACCCCGCCCCCGACCATCCGGCCCTGCCGGTCGGACTGGCGCTCACCGTCGCCCTGGTGCAGGCGCTCGGCGACCTCGGCGTCACCGCCCCGCTGTGGAATGCCACGCGAGGCGCCGTGTCCACCGGGCCGTCCGACCCGGTCACCAGCCCGCTCCAGGCGGCCATCTGGGGCCTGGGACGGGCCGCCGCCCTGGAACACCCCGGGCGGTGGGGCGGACTGGTCGACCTGCCCGAGGTGGTCGACCGGCCCGCTGCCCAGCGGCTCATGAGCGTGCTGGCCGGATCCACCGAGCCCGCCTCCGCTCACCACGACGAGGACCAGGTGGCGATCCGCGCCACCGGAGTGTCCGCGCGCCGACTGGTCCACCGTACGGTGGACGATCTGCCCGCCGCCCGCGACTTCACCGCGCACGGGACCGTCCTGGTCACCGGTGGCACCGGCGCCCTGGGGGCCGAGGTCGCCCGGTGGCTGGCGCGCGCCGGCGCCGAACACCTGGTGCTGACCAGCCGCCGGGGCGCACAGGCCCCCGGCGCGGATGAGTTGCGCGCCGAACTGGAGGCCCTGGGGGCCGCGGTGCGCATCGTGGCCTGCGACGCCGCCGACCGCGACGCGCTGGCCGCCGCCCTCGCCGACCTCCCCGCCGACTCCCCGCTCACCGGGGTCGTGCACACCGCGGGCATCGCCTCGGCCGCACCCCTGGAGGGCATGGCGCCCGCGGAGTTCGAGGAGGCGGTCGCGGCGAAACTGGCCGGGGCCGCCCACCTCGACGCACTGCTGGGCGACCGCGACCTGGAGCTGTTCGTCATGTTCGGCTCCATCGCGGGCGTATGGGGCAGCGGCGGCCAGAGCGCCTACGGCGCGGCGAACGCCTACCTGGACGCGCTGGCGGAATACCGCCGCGCCCGCGGACTCGCCGCCACTTCCGTGGCCTTCGGCCCGTGGGCCGAATCCGGTATGGCCACCCACGACGCGATGGCGGACGGCCTCAAACGGCGCGGCCTGCGCTTCCTGGCGCCCGAGCGGGCCATGGCCGAACTGCGCCGCGCCGTGGTGCACGGCGACACCACCGTGACCGTCGCCGACGTCGACTGGGACCGGTACCTCCCCGTCTTCACCTCCGTACGGCCGAGCCCGCTGCTCGGCGATCTGCCCGAGGCCCGGGAACAGGTGCGGACACAGGCGGACGGGCGGTCCGCGTCCGAGGCCGCGGACGGCGCGTCGGAGCTGGCCCGGCGGCTGCACGGGCGCACCGAGGCCGAGCAGGAGCGGCTGCTGACGAGCCTGGTACGCGCCGAGGCCGCCGCCGTACTCGGGCACGCCTCCGCCGACGGCGTACCCGAAGAGCGCGCCTTCCGCGACCTGGGGTTCGACTCGCTGACCGCCGTCGAGCTGCGCAAACGCCTGGTCACCCTGACCGGCCTGAGCCTGCCGAGCACCACGGCCTTCGACTACCCGAGCCCCCTGGCCCTGGCCCGGCATCTGCGCACGCTGATCCTCGGCACCGTGGCGGCCGGCACCGGGCCCGTGGCGCTCTCCTCGGCCCACGACGACGAGCCGATCGCCATCATCGGGATGAGCTGCCGCTTCCCCGGCGGCGTACGCTCCCCCGAGGAGCTGTGGCGGCTCGTGGCCGACGGGACCGACGCCATCTCGGAGTTCCCCGCCGACCGTGGCTGGGACACCGCCGCGCTGTACGACCCCGACCCCGACCGGGCGGGCAGGACGTACTCGACACTGGGCGGTTTCCTCCACGAGGCGGGCGAGTTCGACCCGGCGTTCTTCGGGATCTCGCCGCGTGAGGCGCTGTCCATGGACCCGCAGCAGCGGCTGCTGCTGGAGACGGCCTGGGAGAGCTTCGAACGGGCGGGCATCGACCCGCGGTCGCTGCGCTCCAGCCTCACCGGCACCTTCATCGGATCGACCTACCAGGACTACGGCACCGGGGTCGCGGACGGCACCGAGGGCCACATGGTCACCGGAAGCAGCCCCAGTGTGCTCTCCGGTCGGCTGTCCTATGTGTTCGGCCTCGAAGGCCCCGCCGTCACCGTGGACACCGCGTGTTCGTCGTCGCTGGTGGCCCTGCACCTGGCGTGCCGGTCGCTGCGCGAGGGGGAGAGCTCGCTCGCCCTGGTGGGCGGCGCGACCGTGATGGCCACGCCCGCCTCGTACCTCGCCTTCAGCCGCCAGCGGGCGCTGGCCGCGGACGGCCGGTGCAAGGCCTTCTCCGACGCCGCCGACGGCATGACCCTGGCCGAGGGCGTCGGCATCCTGCTGGTCGAACGGCTCTCGGACGCCCAGCGCCACGGCCACCCGGTGCTCGCGCTGGTCCGCGGTTCGGCGGTCAACCAGGACGGCGCCTCGAATGGTTTGACAGCGCCGAACGGCCCGTCCCAGCAACGCGTCATCCGGCAGGCCCTGGCCAACGCGCGCCTGTCGGCGGGCGACGTGGACGCCCTCGACGCGCATGGCACCGGCACAGCGCTGGGGGACCCGATCGAGGTCCAGGCGCTGCAGGCGGTCTACGGTGAGGACCGCGCCCCGGACCGACCGCTGCTGCTGGGCTCGGTGAAGTCGAACATCGGGCACACCCAGTCCGCGGCCGGTGTGGCAAGCGTGATCAAAATGGTCATGGCGATGCACCACGGGCTGCTGCCCAAAACCCTGCACGTCGAGCAACCGTCGTCGCATATCGACTGGTCACCCGGCACGGTGGCGCTGCTGTCCGACCCCGTCGCATGGCCGGACACCGGAGAACCGCGCCGCTGTGCCGTCTCCTCGTTCGGCGTCAGCGGCACCAACGCGCACGCGCTGCTCGAGCAGGCGCCAGAGACCCCGCCACGGACCCCCGTCGAGGAGCCGGGCCAGGCGGGGCCGGGGGCCCTGCCGTGGGTGCTGTCGGCCCGCGGCGCCGACGCGCTGCGCGAACAGGCCGCCAACCTGCTCTCCCATCTGGACGGCGACCCTGAGACCACACTGGCCGACATCGGGTATTCGCTGGTCACTTCGCGGTCGCTGTTCGAACACCGGGCCGTGGTGGTCGGCGAGCACATCGAGGACTTCCGGCGGGAACTGGAGGCGCTGTCGAAGGGCACCTCGTCGGCCGCGGTGGTGTGTGGGGTTGCCGATGTGGAGGGGAGGTTGGTGTTTGTCTTCCCGGGGCAGGGTTCGCAGTGGGTGGGGATGGGTGCCCGTTTGTTGGACGAGTCT
>NZ_JBHWES010000042.1:0-68345 GCF_042734105.1 Streptomyces sp. NPDC059679
GCGTCGTACGCCGGGCGGGCTCTCGGGGATGCTTCCGCGCGCTACGCCGTCGCGGAGGGAGCCCGCTCTAACTGCTCCGCGAGCCACACCGGCACCCCGCCCAGCAGCCGCACCAGGCGGATCGCCTCCGTGCGCAGCCGGGTCGCCTCCGGCTCCTCCTCCACCTCGGCCAGCGCCGCGAGGGCCGGGGCGATGCCGATCAGATAGCCCAGCTCCTCCCGGATGCGCAGCGACTCGGTGAAGCCGCGCCGCGCCTCGGCCAGATCGCCCTCCTGCTCCGCCATCGCGGCCAGATGGCGCCAGGTGAAGGAGCGCAGCAGCTCGTCGCCGTGGTTCGCGGCCCCGGCGTGTGCGCGCTGGAAGGCGGCCTGGGCGCCGGTCGGGTTCTGCGCCAGATGCTGGGCGATCAGACCGCGGCGGAAGTCCAGCAGCGGGCGGGTCCGCGAGCCGGGGCCGAGCAGCGCGGCGGCGCGCCCGAGCGCGGTCCGCGCCTCGTCGGCCCGGTCGCGCACCCCCAGCAGCGTGGCCGCGTACGCGAGATAGCCACGCTCGCACGCCGTGGCGCCCCGCTCGTCATCGGTCAGCGCCAGCGCCTCGGCCGCCCTCAGGGAGTCCTCGGCCGCATCCCACCCTTCGGAGGTGTACATGCAGCGCTCGGTGAGCACGGCGGTGCGCTTGAGCGCGGCCGAGGCGTCGCCCGCCGCGCGTGGTTGGAGCAGGGCGGCGGCGTCGTGCCAACAGCCGCGCGAGCGTAGCCGCCACACCGCCGTGTCCAGGGGGTCGTCCACAAGACCCGGGCTGAGATCAGAATCGGAATCCGATGATCCAGGTGGTGACATGGCGGTGTCCGCCACATTGCCCTCCCAAGCGCGCCATCGAGCAGGAAGCTGTGATCCGAATCTCAGCATGAATGCGTGGGCGCGGCCAAGAGGTCGGTGTGAATGAATTCACAAACACCCCAGGGAACCAGGGGGGATGCAGGAGAAACTGAACATCCCTTGACCAACAGGCGAACGGCCAAACGGACGAACGGGCGAACGACAGGCACGCAGGGACACAGACGGACCGGCGCCCGGCCGGTCAGCTCATCCGCAGCGCAAGGAAGAAGTCCAACTTGTCCTCGAGACGGGCCAGATCGCGCCCCGTCAGCTGCTCGATCCGCCCCACCCGGTACCGCAGCGTGTTGACGTGCAGATGCAGCCGGGTCGCACAGCGCGTCCAGGAGCCGTCGCAGTCCAAGAACGCCTCCAGCGTGGGGATCAGCTCGGCGCGGTGGCGGCGGTCGTAGTCGTACAGCGGGTCCAGCAGCCGGGCGGTGAAGGCGCGGCGGACGTCGTCGGGCACGAAGGGGAGCAGCAGGACATGCGAGGCGAGCTCCTGATGACCCGCCGCACACACCCGGCCGGGCCGGGCGGCGGCGACCCGCCGCGCGTGCCGCGCCTCCTCCAGGGCGCCGCGCAGCCCGTCCGCGGAGTGGACGACGGCGCTGACGCCGAGCGTCAGCCGCCCGTCGTCGTCGAGCCCGCGGGAGAGCGGTTCACGGACGGCGGTCAGCAGCGCGTCGGCCTGCAGCCCCGCCTCGAAGTCGTACGCCCCGCCGCCCTCGCCCTCGCCATCAGCCGCCGGGGCCTCGGGCGGCGAGGGCAGCGGGACCAGCGCGACCGCCTCGTCGCCGGTGTACGCCACCGCGATCCGGTCCGAGGGCTCGGGCCCGGTGGCCTCCGGATCGACCAGCACCTCTTCCAGCAGCGACTGGGCCACCGGACCGCCCGGCGCCCCGTCGCCCTCCCACTCCACCCGGGCCACCACCACCTGCCAGTGCGGCGCCGTGCCCAGCCCCGGCAGCAGTACGGGGGTGGCGACCCGCAGCCGCGCGGCGACCTCGGCAGGCGGCGCGCCCGACTGGACCAGCTCCAGTACCTCCTGCGCCAGCCGGCGCCGTACCGTGCGGTCGGCGTCCCTGCGGTCCCGCTCCACCGCGATCAGCTGGGTGACGCCGTGCAGCAGATCCAGCCGCTCCTCCGGCCAGTCGCCCGCGTCCGCCCCGACCACCAGCAGCCAGTCGAAGAGCACGGTCTCGCGTACGGCTCCGGTATCCGACGGCGTACGGCCGCCGCCTCGGATGGGGAACAGGGAGTACGTGGCGCCGTCGGCGGCGGTCACCCGGTGCGGGCCTCGGCGGCCGGAGCGCTGGGCGGCCAGATGCTCCCCGGCGAGCCGCGCCCGCACCGCGGCCGGCAACTCGGGCGCGCCGCCGGAGCCGATGCCCCCGGAGCCGATGCCCCCGGAGCCGATGCCCCCGGAGCCGGCGCCCCGGGAGCCGACGCCCGCGGCGACGCTCGGCACCGCGATCCGGCGGCCGGTGGGGGAGAGCACCCAGGCGGGCAGGTCGAGGTCGGAGCCGAGCAGATCCAGCACGACTTCCGGGCCGCCACCCGCGGGCCCCGAGCTCATGAGCCGCCGGTGCCGGTCGACGACGGCCGCCAGATCGCCGGCCCGCTCGCCGGAGACCCGGCGCACCACGTACTCGGTGATCGACGCGAACGACACGTCCTCCACCACCGAGAACAGCGGCAGCCGGTGCCGCGCGCAGGCCAGCACCAGATCCTCGGGCACGGAGCCGAGCTCCGCCTCGCCCGCCGCGAGCCCCGCGACCTGGGCCGCCGCCAGGATCCGTACGAACCGCTCGGAGTCCTCCGGCTCCCGCCGCCACGCCAGACCGGTCAGGACCAGCTCGCCGCCGGAGAGATAGCGGCTCGGATCGCGCAGATCGGTGGTCATCACGCCGCGCACGGTGCGGTCCAGCTCATCCTCGCCACCGAGCAGCCGCAGGCCCAGGGCGTCGGTCTCCAGCAGTGCGCGCAGCCGCATGTCGTCGCCAGCCGATCCTCGTGTGGTGCCGGTGGAAGCCTCGCCGTTTCCGGTGAATATCGCCGAGGTTTCCACTCCCCGTCTTTCGTTCGAATCTACAAGACCATGCCGCTGGCCAGCCAACTGCTTCATGGCTTTGGTGACTGCACCAGGTGGCCCACACCTCGGTCTACTGGCGGTAAGCCGTGTGCAGAGTTCGGGGGAGGACCCCGGAGAGAAGGGACGCCCATGGAATTTCTGCGCCCTGCCAGTTGGCAGGAAGCGCTCGCCGCGAAGGCGGAGCATCCCGCGGCCGTGCCCATCGCGGGCGGGACCGACGTCATGGTCGAGATCAACTTCGACCGCCGCCGCCCCGACCAGCTGCTCGACCTCACCCGGATCGCCGAGCTGTACGAGTGGCAGACCGGCGCGGAGACCGTACGGCTGGGCGCCTCCGTACCGTACACGCGGATCATCGAGGGGCTGGCCGCCGAGCTGCCGGGGCTGGCGATCGCCGCGCACACCGTCGGCTCGCCGCAGATCCGCAACCGCGGCAGCGTCGGCGGCAACCTCGGCGCTGCCTCGCCCGCCGGTGATGCGCACCCCGCGCTGCTCGCCGCCGGGGCCGAGGTGGAGGTCGCCTCGGTACGCGGCAGCCGCCGCATCCCGGTCGAGGAGTTCTACACCGGGGTGAAGCGCAACGCGCTGGCGGACGACGAGCTGATCAGGGCCATCCACATCCGCAAGGCCGCGGGGCCGCAGCAGTTCTCCAAGGTCGGCACCCGCAACGCCATGGTCATCGCCGTCTGTGCCTTCGCGATCGCGCTCCACCCGGACACCCGCACGGTGCGGACCGGTATCGGATCGGCCGCGCCCACCCCGGTACGGGCACGGGCGGCCGAGGACTTTCTGAACGCCGCACTCGCCGAGGGCGGCTTCTGGGACGGCGGCCGGACCATCCGCCCCTCCATCGCCCGCCGCTTCGCCGAACTGTGCGCCGCCGCCTGCGACCCGATCGACGATGTGCGCGGCAGCGCGGCGTACCGCCGCCACGCGGTGTCCGTCATGGCCCGCCGCACGCTCGGCTGGACCTGGGAGGCATTGACTGAGGGAGGCGCACGGTGCGCGTGACGTTCACGGTCAACGGGCGGCCACAGCAGGCCGACGATGTGTGGGAGGGCGAGTCGCTGCTGTACGTACTGCGTGAGCGGCTGGGCCTCCCTGGCTCCAAGAACGCCTGTGAGCAGGGCGAATGCGGATCCTGCACGGTCCGGCTCGACGGTGTGCCGGTGTGCGCCTGTCTGGTGGCGGCCGGTCAGGCCGAGGGCCGCGAGATCGTCACGGTCGAGGGCCTTGCGCGGTACGCCGACGCCCGGAGCCGACGGGCCACGGGCGAGGAGGCCACGGGCGACGAGACAAAGGCGTCCACGCCCCCGCCGCCCCCGCTCGCCCCCGTCCAGCAGGCGTTCATCGACGCCGGTGCCATCCAGTGCGGCTTCTGCACCCCCGGTCTGGTGATCGCCGCCGATGAACTGCTGGAGCGCACACCCGACCCCTCCGACGCCGACATCCGCGAGGCGCTGTCCGGCAATCTGTGCCGCTGCACCGGCTACGAGAAGATCCTCGACGCGGTCCGCCTGGCGGCCGCGCGCACCACGGAGGCGAGGTAGCCCATGGGCCCCGGCCGCACGCCCACCCCCACCCCCACCCCCACCCCCACCCTCACCCCCACCGAGCCGCGCCAGGGCGCCGCCACCCCGGGCACCATCGGCGAGTCCACGCCGCGCCCCGACGGCACGCTCAAGGCGACCGGCGAGTTCGCGTACTCCTCCGATCTGTGGCACGAGGACATGCTGTGGGGCTTCACCCTCCGCAGCCCGTACGCACACGCCGAGATCCGCTCCATCGACGTCGGCGAGGCGCTGGCCATGCCCGGTGTGCACACCGTCATGACGTACGCCGACCTCCCCGCCGAGACCCACTACGGCCTGGAGATCCGCGACCAGCCCGTGCTCGCCGCCGACCGGGTGCGCTACCACGGCGAGGCCGTCGCGATCGTCGCCGCCGACCACCCCGAGACCGCGCGCCGCGCCGCCGCGCGGATCAAGGTCGAGTACGCCGAGCTGCCGCTGGTCACCGACGAGGCCACCGCCACCGCGCCCGGCGCGCCCGTGCTCCACCCCGGCCGTACGGACCGCCACGCCGCACACGCCCCGCACCCCAACATCGTCCACCGCCAGCCCATCAGGCGCGGCGACGTCGCCGCCGCCCGGGCCCGCGCCGACGTGGTGGTGCGCCGGGACTACGAGGTCGGCATGCAGGACCAGGCGTTCCTCGGCCCGGAGTCCGGCCTGGCCGTGCCCGCCGAGGACGGTGGCGTCGACCTGTACATCGCCACCCAGTGGCTGCACGTCGACCGCGACCAGCTGGCCCCGGTCCTGGGGCTGCCCGCCGACAAGGTCCGGCTGACCCTGTCCGGCGTCGGCGGGGCCTTCGGCGCCCGCGAGGACCTGTCCATGCAGGCGCACGCATGCCTGCTGGCGCTGCGCACCGGCCGGCCCGTCAAGATCGTCTACAACCGGTACGAGTCGTTCTTCGGTCATGTCCACCGCCACCCTGCCAAGCTCACCTACGAGCACGGCGCGACGCGCGACGGCAGGCTGGTCTACGTCCAGTGCCGCATCGTCCTCGACGGCGGCGCGTACGCCTCCTCCTCCCCGGCCGTCGTCGGCAACGCCGCCTCGCTGTCCATCGGCCCGTACGCCGTGGACAACGTCGACATCGAGGCGCTGGCCCTGTACTCCAACAACCCGCCCTGCGGCGCGATGCGCGGCTTCGGCGCGGTGCAGGCATGCTTCGCGTACGAGGCGCAGATGGACGCGGTGGCGGCGGAGCTGGGCCTGGACCCGGTGGAGTTCCGGCAGCGCAACGCCATGGAGCAGGGCGCGGTCATGCCCACCGGCCAGCGCGTCGACTCCCCGGCCCCGGTCGCCGAGCTGCTGCGCCGGGTCAAGGCCCGGCCGATGCCGCGCGCCGACGGCTTCTCCGACGTACGGGAGCTGCCCGGCGGGCTGTCCAACACCAGCCACGGCGAGGGCGTGGTGCGCGGCGTCGGCTACGCGGTCGGCATCAAGAACGTCGGCTTCTCCGAGGGCTTCGACGACTACTCCACCGCCCGGGTGCGGCTCGAGGTGCTGGGCGGGGAGCCGGTCGCCCAGGTGCACACGGCCATGGCCGAGGTCGGCCAGGGCGGGGTGACCGTACACACCCAGATCGCCCGCACCGAGCTCGGCGTGGCGCGGGTCGTGCTGCACCCGGCCGACACCCAGGTCGGCTCGGCGGGCTCCACCTCCGCCTCCCGGCAGACGTATATGACCGGCGGCGCGATCAAGCACACCTGCGAGGCGGTGCGCGAGGAGGTGTTCCGGCGCGGCCGCGAGCGGTTCGGCGCCGACCACCCCGGCTGGGCGGGCGCGGGGCTGCTGCTGGCGGGCGGCAAGGTGGTCACCGAGGCGGGCGAGGTCATCGGCGACCTCGCCGAGATCCTGGGCGGGGACGCGATCGACATCGAGGAGGAGTTCCGGCACCGCCCGACCCAGCCCTTCCACCCGGAGACCGGACAGGGCTTCGGCCATGTCCAGTACTCCTTCTGCGCCCACCGGGCCGTCGTCGACGTCGACACCGAACTCGGCCTGGTCAAGGTCGTCGAACTCGCCGCCGCCCAGGACGTCGGCAAGGCGCTCAACCCGCTGTCCGTGGTCGGCCAGATCCAGGGAGGTACGACGCAGGGGCTCGGGCTCGCGGTCATGGAGGAGATCGTGGTCTCGGACGGCGCGCGGGTCCGCAATCCCTCCTTCACCGACTATCTGATCCCCACCATCCTCGACACGCCGAGCATCCCGGTGGAGGTGCTGGAACTGGCCGACGACCATGCCCCGTACGGGCTGCGCGGGGTCGGCGAGGCCCCCACCCTGTCCGCCACCCCGGCCGTCGTCGCCGCCATCCGGGCGGCGACGGGGCTGCGTCTCGGCCGCGTCCCCGTCCGCCCGGAACATCTGACGGATACGTGACGGTTATGGGTAAATGTGGCGTTGTCGCGGCACGCCGCCGGACGTGCTCCCCTTCGACAACGGACCCGACGGACCCAGGAGCTGAGCGCCATGCTGGACATCGCCGCCGAGCTGCACCGCTGGTGCGAGGAGGGACGGGACTTCGCCGTCGCCACGGTCGTGACCGCCGTCGGCAGCGCGCCCCGGCAGCCGGGCGCGGCGCTGGCCGTGGACGCCGCGGGGACGGCGATCGGCAGCGTGTCCGGCGGATGCGTGGAGGGCGCGGTCTACGAACTGTGCCAGGACGCGCTGCGCACCGGCCAGGCCGTACGGGAGAGCTTCGGCTACTCCGACGAGGACGCCTTCGCCGTGGGCCTGACATGCGGCGGGACCATCGACATCCTGGTCACCCCGGTGCCCGCCGACGACACCCGGCTGCGCCCGGTCCTCGCCGCCGCGCTGTCGGCCGCCGCGCTGTCCGGCGAATCCGATGGCCGCCCGGCGGCACTCGTACGGATCGCCGACGGGCCGCCGGAGCTGCTGGGCCGCGCGCTGCTGGTGCGCCCCGACGGCTCGTACGAGGGCAGCCTCGGCCCGGCCCCGGACCGTACGGCGGCCCTGGACCGTACGGCGGTGGACGAGGCCCGCGCGCTGCTGGAGGCCGGGCGCACCGCCACCGTGGAGGTCGGCGCGGACGGCGGGCGCTGCGGCGAGCCGGTCACTCTCCTCGTCGAATCCGCCGTGCCCCCGCCCCGGATGATCGTCTTCGGCGCGATCGACTTCGCGGGCGCGCTGGCGCGGATCGGGAAGTTCCTCGGCTACCACGTGACGGTGTGCGACGCCCGGCCCGTCTTCGCGACCGCCCGCCGCTTCCCGGACGCGGACGAGGTGGTCGTCGAGTGGCCGCACCGCTATCTGGACGCCACCGAGGTGGATGCCCGTACGGTGCTGTGCGTGCTCACCCACGACGCCAAGTTCGACATCCCGCTGCTGGAGCGGGCGCTGCGGCTGCCCGTCGGGTACGTCGGCGCGATGGGTTCGCGCCGCACCCACGAGGACCGGCTGCGGCGGCTGCGCGAGGCCGGTCTTGGCGAGTCGGCGCTGGCGCGGCTGCGCTCCCCGATCGGCCTCGACCTCGGCGCCCGGACACCTGAGGAGACCGCCTTGTCCATCGCGAGCGAAATCGTCGCGGCCCGACGGGGCGGCAGCGGCGTGCCCCTGACGGGCGTCCAGATCCCCATCCACCACGACCTTTCGGCGTCGGTGGGCATGGGGTGGATCGGCTCGGTCGTCTGACGGAGCGCCACCCGTGGGTGGGGGAGCGGTTCGGCCACCCGGCGGACGTACGCGTTGCGAGGTCCCGGTTTCTGATTGAGCCTCAGAAATCGACCCCGAAAACGCCGCTCGAGGAGTGCGTACGTGCGTAGAAGACGGACGATCCCCACCAAGCCGATGGCCATCCTGGCCGCGATCGCGCTGCCCCTGTCCACCGCGGCCGCCGGATACGCGGTGGCGCCGGGGGAACCCTCCCCGGCCAGGGCCCTGCACCGGCTGTACACCCCGCCGGCCGGTACGGGCCCCTTCCATCAGATGACCCGGCTGGTCAGGCACGGCGACCGCAGCGCGGCCGCCGCGTTGCTCGAGATGGTCCGCACGCCGCACGCGGTCTGGTTCGGGGACGACACACCGGAAGAGGTCGAGCAACTGGTCCGCGAGACCACCCGGCGCGCCGTGCGGCGGGGCCATGTGCCCGTACTCGCGCTCTACAACACGCCCGGCCGTGACTGCGGCAGTTACTCGGCGGGTGGCGCGCAGGGCACCGCCGAGTACCGGAAGTGGATCGACGCCGTCGCCCGGGGCATCGGCCACCGGCGGGCGATGATCGTCCTGGAGCCCGACTCGCTCGCCCTGTTGCCCTCCGACTGCGGCCGCGGCGTGAGCGCCGGGCGCGGCGAGGACTTCGCCGACGAGCTCGAGGGCGGGCCGGACGGCGCTCAGAACGCCGAGGAGGCGTCCGAGGGCGATGCCTTCGACAGCCGTCTGTTCGGCGCCGGGGCGGGGGTGCTCGGTGGCGAGCTCGCCCGCGCCGAGGCGCAGGCCGATGCGCAGGCTCAGGAGCAGATCGCGAGGCGGGGCGCCCATCGGGCCGCGGCCCCCGCCGACATCGACCCGGTCAAGGACCTGCCCGAGGAGGAGCACGCCGACACGCCGGACGAGGTGCACGCCGAGCCGGACGCGCCCGCGGAGAGACCCACGGACAAGCTCACTGAGAACCCCGCCGAGAAACCCATCGGCACCGTCACCGACGAACCCGAACCCGTCAGCAAACCCGCGAGCGCACTCACGAACACACCTATGGACACCCCCTTGGGCACCGCCCGGAAGGCACCCGCCCTCACCCCCACCGAGGCAAGGGCCCGCAACGCCGCCCGCTACGCCGAGCTCAACTACGCGGTCGACAAACTGGAACCGCTGCCCGGCACCAAGGTCTACCTGGACGGCGGCCACACGGACTGGCACCCCGTCAGCAGCATCGTGAGCCGGCTGCTCCACGCCGGTGTCGACAACGCCACCGGCTTCGCCCTCAACGTCTCCCACTACCAGACCGACGAGGACAACGCCTGGTACGGCCGGCTCATCTCCTCCTGCCTGGCCTATGTGGCCGACGGCGGCAACCCGGCGGAGTGCCCCGACCAGCGGTGGCCGCGGCTGCGCGCCGAGCGGTGGCTGGAGGTCAATGTGCTCAACGAGCCCGAGGAGATGAAGCACTTCGTCACCGACACCAGCCGCAACGGCCGCGGCCCCTGGCTGCCCCGGGCCGGCAGCCACGCCGACCCCCAGTCCTGGTGCAACCCTCCCGGCCGCGGCCTGGGCATGCGTCCCACCACCAAGACCGGCGATCCGCTGCAGGACGCCGCGCTGTGGGTGAAGACCCCCGGCGAGTCGGACGGCCAGTGCCTGCGCGGTACGGAGGGGCCCCATGACCCGGAGCGCGGCATGGTCGACCCGGAGGCGGGCGAGTGGTTCCCCGAGCAGGCCCTCGAACTGGTCCGCAACGCCCAGCCCGCCCTGTGACGGATCGTCAGGCGGCTGCTGACACCCCCGGTACGGTCACTCCGACCGGGGGTGCCGGGGGCGGTGATCTCCACGAGCGAGACGCCGCGCCCAAGCGCCCGGCCCGGCAGCGGGCACAACGTCTCCCTCGCGTGCGACTTCCGTAGGGTGGGCGGGGCCGACGGAGGAGACGATGGGGTGAGACCGGTGGTCCGGGTAGTGGTCGTGGACGACGAGCCGATGGTGTGCGTGTTCCTGCGTACGATCCTCGGCTCGGCCGAGGACATCGAGGTCGTGGCCGAGGCACACGACGGCGCGGCCGGCGCCGAGGCGGTCGAGCGCCACCGGCCGGACGTGGTGCTCATGGATCTGCGGATGCCGGGCGTGGACGGGCTCACCGCGATCGAGCGCATCAGGGAGCTCGCCGACCCGCCGGTCATCGTGGTCCTGACGACCTTCGACGCCGACCAGTACGTACTGCGCGCACTGCGGGCCGGTGCGACGGGCTTCCTGATCAAGACCACGCCGCCGGAGGACCTGATCGGACTGGTGCGCGTGGCCGCCGAGGGCCACACCGTGCTCTCCCCGGCCGCCGCCCGCCGGCTGATCGCGGCCTCCTCCGACGGCCACTCGGCGCGTGACCGGGCGCGGCGGCTGGTGGAGTCGCTGACCGAGCGGGAGGTCGAGGTGTTGGCCGGGCTCGGCGAGGGGCTGTCGAACGCGCAGATAGGGGCGCGGCTGTATCTCTCGGAAGCCACGATCAAGGGGTATGTGTCGCGGCTGCTGGACAAGCTGGGCTGTGTGAACCGCACCCAGGCCGGGCTGCTCGCCCACGAGGCGGGGATCAGCTGACGGGTCGCTTACGCAACCCCACCACGGGCAGCGCCAGGAGGGCGAGTGCGGCGCCGATCCACAGCACGCTCGTGGTGGCGATGGTGTCGACCGCCAGACCGCCGAAGAGCGCGCCGAGCGCGATGGACAGGTTGACTGTGGAGACGTACAGCGAGGAGGCGGCCTCGCTGGTGTCCGGTGCGGCGTCGAGGATCCAGGTCTGGAAGGTGACCGGCACGGCGCCGTAGCCCAGGCCCCACAGGATCAGGATCGTGCTCGCGCTGACGGCGCTGTCGCCGACGAGCGCGAGGAGCGGCATGGTCAGGGCCAACACCACACAGATGCCCATGACGGTCTGCCGCAGCCGCTTGGCGATGAGCGCGCCGGCGATGAAGCTGCCGCAGATACCGGCGAGTCCGAAGGTCAGCAGTAGGGCGCTGATCACGCTGTCGTCGACCCCGCCGTCCTGGAGGATCGGTCGGGTGAACGTATAGGCCACGAAGTGCCCGGTGATGACGAGGAAGGTGAGGGCGATCCCGGCCCCTACGCCGCCGTTGCCCTTTGAAGACCTTCGGCAGGTCCGCGAACGCGATGGTCCGCTCCGCCGGCACCTTCGGCATCAGGAAGACCACGCAGACCAGGGAGGTCAGCCCGAGGACGCCCACGGCGGCGAACGCGGTGCGCCAGTCGCTGAGGTCGCCGATGAACGTCCCGGTGGGGACCCCCAGGACGGACGCGGTCTCCACACCGCCGAAGATGACGGCGGTGGCCCGGGGGACGTGCTTCTCCGGTACGAGCCGCAGTGCTATGCCACCGGCGATGGACCAGAAGCCCCCGACGCTGACGCCGATCAGAAACCGGGCGGCCAGGACCACCGCGAAGCCGGTCGCGAAGGCGGAGGCGAGGTTGGCCGCGCCCACCAGGCCGATCAGGACGGCCAGCACGATACGGCGGTCGATGTGGCCGGTGGCCATGGTGACCAGGGGCGCGGAGACTGCGGCGACCAGGCCGGGAACGGTCACCATCAGTCCCGCGGTGTCCTCGGAGACGTGCAGCGCGGAGCCGACGGAGGTGAGCAGGCCCATGGGCAGCAGTTCGGAGGTCATCAGAGAGAAGATGCCCAGGCCAGGACGGCGAGCCACCCCTTGACGGGCGAACGGCCCACCGCGGCGGGTATCGGGGCGGGCACCGGGGTGTCGACAGTGGACAGCGGTCACGGCTGAACCAGCCCTTCATGAGGAAACGGTCCATGGCATGCCATGGGCGGTGGCCGCCGCAGGTGGGCCCTGCGGTGGCCACCGCCCATGGGAACTGTCGGCTACTGGGTGCCGGGCGTCTTGCGCGTGGTGACGTTCATCAGGTCTCTCCTTCGTGGATACCCCCGGCTTCAGCCGGGGGAGGAAACGAAGCGCCTATGGAGCGGGGCAGGGAAAGCCGATTCGCCGTCAGGGCGGATCGACGTCCGCTGTCCGGCTGCTGTGCAGGGCTGTTCGGGTTGGGTGGTGTAGGCGTATCCGTCGGCCCGTTGGAGGAGGCGGACGTAGGTGTGTCGGATACCTTGAACGGTTCCGTTCGCGGTGGTGATGTTGAAGCTGCCGGTCGCCCGTACGGCGACCCGCCCTGTATGGGTACCGGCCTTCTTGCCGGTGGGAACGACAGCGCGGACGAGGTCGCCGGTGGTGCAGCCGAAGAAAGTTTTGTGGCGGGGCATGCGCAGGCGGGGGAAGCCGTGCTTGTCGGTGCGGGTGCGGGCGTGTGTGCCGCGCCCCGTACACCCGGCCACCAGCACACGAGTGACGATTTCGGTGATCGAATCGAGCTTGCCCACCGCCAGTGCATCCAGGGTGTGGGACTTGGACAGGCCCCAGCGGGTGCGGTTCCACTTCGTCCGACCGCCCGAGGCGGTGTGGGTGGGCAGCATTGCCTCCAGCGCCCGCCACAGTGCCCACCTGGTCGAGTTGACGGCGGCTGCATCCCTGAGCGGGGCCTTGGCTCGCCGCAGGATGTCTGCGGCCCGCTTGGGGGCGAACTCTTCCACCCGCCGATTGGACTTGGCTTCGTTGCAGGGGATGCAGATCGGCACGAGGTTGGATATGCGGTCCGAGCCGCCCCAGGAGCGGGGCTGAATGTGGTCGATGTTCAGCGGCACGTTCGTGATGCCGCAGTAGACGCAGGCCCGCCCGAGCTTGGCCAGGAGGTATCCGCGGACCTCCATACCGTGGAGGGTGCCGTGCTGGTACTCGACTCCCTCCAGCGGCTTGCCCGCGCTGATGGCGTGGGTGTCGAACGCCACGCGTTCGACGTGCACCGCCCTCACGGGCGCCCACCTGGCCAGCCGGTTCGTCCACGACATGGTGGTGGCCACCCGGTGATGGAGAGAGGGCGCCAGCCAGCCCTTGGGCCGGGTGCGGTTGTTGAAGCGTGGCTTGCGGTAGCGCAGGTTGCGCGACCTGCGTCCGCGACGGTATGCGGCGCGCTGCTCCAGCTTCTTGCGGATCGTCGCGCCCCGATGGTCGAGCTGCACCGCATACCGGGCGCGGCGTTCGCCCGCAACGGCGGTGAACACCGCGATGCCGGTGTGCTTGCTGCCGGGGTCGATGCCGACCTCTACCCCGTCGACCTTTGAGACGGCGGCGGTACGGTCTTTGAGGCGGATGACGAACGGCGTATGCCGGTGGACAACAGCCCTTCCCTTCTTGAGGAGCTTGCGGGCCCTGGCCGGGGCGCATGGCTGCAACGGGCGATGATGTTTGTCGAGCACGAACACAAACGGGTGCCGCTCACGCGGCTGCTTCCCAACCTGAGGGTTGGGAGTGACGCTGCCGGGCGCAGGTGAACGCTCGGCGGTCTCCTCTCGCACATGTTCTGCGCCGGATGCCTCGCGGCGTTCGAGCCCCGTTTCGTCCCTGATCCCGGGGTTGTCTGCTGACTCGAATTCCAGAGCGAGCCGCTGAGGAAGGACAGCGCGGTGGGTTTTCTGTCCTGCGCGGAACGTAGCTCGACGAGGGCGATGTGGCCACGATGGTCAAGATGTTCGACGATCTACGTCAGTTGGCCCTCTCGGAGGCGGACTCGGCCGAACTGCTGGCCTCCAAACTGAAGAAGCACCGCAGAAAGGCCACCACACATGCCTGACCCCTCCATAGCGCCGTGGCGCAAGTCCAGCTTCAGCGATGCGGGCGGCAACTGCGTCGAAGTCGCCCCGCAGGCGGACGGCACGATCGCCGTCCGTAACAGCAAGAACCCCGAAGCGGGCACTGTGTTCTTCACGCGCGCGGAAATGGACGCCTGGCTGAGGGGCGTCAAGGCGGGCGAGTTCGACGACCTTGTGAGCTAAGACTTGATCCGCGGTTCACCAGAGAGTGAGCTACGGACTGCGCGCTGGGCGGTGGCGCCTGCCCCGTCACCCAGGAGACGGCCAGATATGAACTGCCATCGCCCAACCTGCCTCTTTACGCTGAAGGTTGTCCTGTCTGCCTGTTTCAGGAGGTGCCGTGCGGCCCCACTCGATGTACTGCTACACCTGCGGCTCTGACGAACAGCACCGCCCCCTCACCGCCGCAGAAAAGACCTGGCTCAAGAACCGCACGGGTCGCAAGAGTGTCGAAGAGTTCTTCATGTGCACGAAACCGGGCTGCCGCAATCTGCGCACCGGCTTCAACCAACACCCCTTCGACCCTGTCATCCGTGTCCCCGAGCCCGACTGAACCCTCTCGGAACCTGAGGATCTCCAGGGCGGTTCCGTTCGGATAGCTGTCAGGCCCCCGGGTTGTGCCGGACGAGGGTGTCGACGAGGCCGGAGACGGTGTTCGGGAAGTCCATCGGCACCACGCCGAGGCCGGTCCAGCCGTTGGCCTCGGAGCTCTCCAGGAAGCTCTTGACCTGCGGGTTCAGCCGGTCCGCATTGGAGCGGGGCGGGAGCAGGGCGGCGGTGGAGACGTAGTTGAAGAAGAGCTTGCCGGGCTGGGCCGCGGCCTTGCGGAACTGGGCCTGGATCTTCGGGTACTTGCCGAACGGCTCCGCCATGTAGTCGTCCTGGATGTCGAAGAGCCCCGCGTCGGCGTAGCGCACCCCCGGCATGTTGTCGGAGTCGGCGAGCAGGACGACCTTGCCGCGGGCCTGGCCCAGCGTCGGCAGCGTGGCGTCCAGGCGGAACAGTGACCGCCAGCCCTTCCCGTCGAGGTAGGTGTCGAAGATACGGCGGAACTCGGCGGCGCTCTCCTCGGAGTACTCCTGCTTGACCCGCATCAGCACGGTCTCCGACGGGTGCGCGGTCAGAAAGGAGCGGCAGGCGGTGAGGACGTCGTCGAAGTTGAGGTGCTGGTAGAAGGCCCCGTGGTGGATGGGGAAGGCGCCTTCGAAGGCGCGGCAGCGGATGTCGAGGAAGCGTATGCCGCTGTTCAGCTGGTCGCCGATGGTGGTGTTCTGGCACTCCGTCCAGGCGCCGCCGTAGCGGGCGCCGGAGTCATGGGTGCCGGGCAGCGTCAGCCGCTGGACGGGGGTGGCGTCGGCGATACCGGACAGCCAGTCCTGGGGCGCCAGCGGCCTCGGTGCGGCGGTCGCCGTGGCCGTACCGCCCATGGCTGAGACCAGTCCCGCGGCGGACACCGCGGCCGCGCCCCTGAGGAACCCTCGCCGGTCCACTCGCCGGTCCATGCGCAATCTCCCGTCGCCGTCGCTCACCCGCTCGTGTCGCACGGCATCGAACCACAAGTCTGCTTGGGAAACCGCTAGTTGTGGTTGCTCGTGATCAAAATAGTGTGCCAAGCGACCACTTGTGATCGGCTCGCTCGACCTCTCACGCTGCGGTGGGGCCCCGGCATACTGCCGCGGCCCCACCTGAAGCATCAGAGCCGGCGAACGACACCGCACTGGGCCAGCGCGCGGTTCACGGCTGCCGCCATGGCCTGCTCGCCCTGTGCGTTCGGGTGGGCCGGCGCCGCCGGAGTCTCGGGAGCGAGGCTCTCGATCCAGCGCTCACCGACCGGTTGGCACATGTCGTGGCCGATGGTGGGCTTGTATGTGTCGACGTACGCGGCCCTGCCGAGCTCGGCCTGGTGAGCGATCATGGAGTTGAGGGACTTCGTCTTGTCCCGCAGATAGCCGAAGTCCCCGGCGGCGAAGGGGACGCTGCGGCTCGTGCAGCCGACTCCGCTGTCCGGGAAGAGCGACGGATAGCCGACCATGACCACCTTGGCGCGCGGGGCGCGACGGTGAACTTCGGCGATCACCTGGGAGATCTTCGGCGCCGTGGCGGCGATGCTCTGCTCCACCTGGTCGCTGCCGCCCTGGGTGAGAGCGTCACGGCACGGGCTTCCGGACGGGTTCCCCGCGCCCAGCGTGGCGCAGCGTCCCAGCACGGCGGAGAAGCCGATGTCGTTGCCGCCGATGCTCACGGTCACCAGGTCGGTGTCGCGCTTGAGGGCGTCGTATTGGGCGGGCGCCGTGTCCGTGGCGAGGGCCAGGTCCGCGGTGGTCGCCCCGGAACATGTGACGTCCGTCAGCCGTGCCGTGTTCCGCTCGGCCACGAGATGCGGGTAGTTGGCGTTGGAGCGGGCGCACGCGGTGTCGATCTGCTCGGGGACGCCGGGGGCCGCGGCGTAGGAGTCTCCCAGGGCCACGTAGTCGAGCGATCCGGTGTGCCGCGGCGCGGCGCTCGCCGGTGCAGAGGACGTCATCGCGAAGGCCAGCGCGCCGGCGGCGGCTATGGCGCCGAGGGCGGCCGTGCGTTGACGTGGGCTGTGCGTGGAATGTGGTTTCACCCGGGCAAGTATCGCGAACGCCCTCGTATCCTCCAAGCAACTCACCGACCGCACGTGGGACTTGGGAAGAGGCGGAGACCAGGACAGAAGCTGACCGCAAGGCCCCGTAGCGTGGAGCGCATGACGAACGACGTACTCGGCCCCCGAGCGCTCAACAGGGCGCTGCTGGAGCGCCAACTGCTGCTGGACCGGTCGGGGTCCCTCACCGCCCTCGAGGTGATCGAGCGGCTTGTCGGCATGCAGTCCCAGGCGCCCGGCGCCCCGTACATCGGTCTGTGGACACGCCTGGACGGCTTCGCCTTCGAGGAGCTGGCGCGGCTGACGCAGGAGCGGGAGGTGGTGCGGATGGTGCTGATGCGCGGCACCGTGCACCTCGTCTCCGCGGCCGACGCGCTTCGGCTGCGTCCGCTCATCCAGCCCATGCTCGACAAGCAGTTCCGTGGCACGCCCTTCGCGCCCGGGCTGACCGGTGTGGCGCGGGAGGAGTTGGTGGCGGCCGGCCGGAAGCTGCTCACGCGGGGTGCCCTGAGCCCGGCCGAGCTGCGCACCGAGCTCGGTCCCCGGTGGCCGGACGCGAACCCGGACGCGCTGGTCAACGCGGTGCGGCTGTGGGCGCCGCTGGTGCAGGTGCCGCCGCGCGGGCTGTGGGGGAAGAGCGGCGGGCCCCGGTACGCGACCGTCGAGGACTGGCTGGGACGGCCGATGGAGGCCGAACCCTCCCTGGACGCCGTGGTGCTGCGCTATCTCGCGGCCTTCGGGCCCGCGACCGTCGCGGACATCCAGAAGTGGTGCGGGCTGACCGGGCTGCGCGAGGTGGTCGAGCGGCTGGGGCCCGGTCTGCGGAGGTACCGGGACGAGAGCGGGCGCGAGCTGTACGACCCGGCGGACGCGTCGCTCCCGGACCCCGATCTGCCCGTCTCCGCCCGCTTCGTAGCGGACTTCGACAACCTGCTGCTCTCGCATGCTGACCGCGCCCGCATCCTCGCCGATGAGTACCGGGTGCCGGTGATGGGCGTCAACGGCATCGTGCGCGGCACGATCCTGGTGGACGGCTTCGTCGCCGGGATCTGGAAGGTCGAGCGCGCCCGCGGTGCGGCGGTGCTGCGCGTGACCCCGTTCGTCCGGCTCGGCGCCGCCGACCGGGAGACCCTGGAGGCCGAGGGCGCGCGGCTGCTGGCGGTGACCGACCCGGCGGCGGGGGAGCGGGATGTGCGGTTCGAGCCGGTGACGGTCTGATCAGACGGATCAGACGGATCGGACCGAGTCGTCGTCCGGCGGTTCAGAGCCAGCCGCGCCGTTTGAACACCACGTACAGGCTCAGACAGACCACCGCCATCAGCAGGATCGCGAAGGGGTATCCGAAGGCCCAGTGCAGCTCCGGCATCTCGCGGAAGTTCATGCCGTAAATGGTGCCGACGAGGGTGGGGGCGAAGAGGATGGCCGCCCAGGCGGAGATCTTCTTGACCTCCTCGTTCTGCTCGAAGCCCGCCTCGGCCAGCGCCCGCATCTCCGCGTTCTGCTGCTGGGTGACCAAGGTGGCGTTGACGGCGAGGATGTCGGTGAGGGCCGAGCGGAAGCCGTCCACGCGCTCGCTGGTGTGGGTGACGTGGTCGGCGACGTCCCGCAGATAGCGCCGCAGCTCCTCGTCCGTGCCGTACTTGTCGAACCCGGCCATCAGGCCGTGCAACATCCCCACCAGCGGACGGGTCGCGCGCTGGAACTCGACCATCTCGCGGGAGAGTTCATAGATACGGCGGGAGACCTCGGGGTGGCCGCGGAAGACCTCGGTCTCGATCTCGTCGATGTCGTTCTGCACGCCCGCGACCACCGGGGCGTAGCCGTCCACGACCGAGTCCAGGATGGCGTACAGCACGGCCTCGGGACCGAGCGCCAGCAGCTCCGGCGCGGCCTCCATCCGGCGGCGCACCGCCGACAGATCGGGGGCGGCGCCGTGGCGTACGGTGATCACGAAGTCGGGGCCGACGAACACATGCAGCTCGCCGAAGTCGACCTCCTCGGGCGCGTCGAGGTAGCGGGCCGCGCGCAGCACCACGAACAGCGTGTCGCCGTAGCGCTCCAGCTTCGGCCGCTGATGGGCCTCCAGCGCGTCCTCGATGGCCAGCTTGTGCAGGTCGAACTCGTCCGCGAGCGACAGCAGCTCCGCCTCGGTGGGCCGCAGCAGCCCGATCCACGCCATACCCCCGGGCTCCTCGCGCAGTCGCCGGTACGTGGCGGCCAGGGAGCTGGGCGTGCCGACCCGGCGCCCGTTCCGGTACACCGCGGCGTCGACCACGCTGCGGTCGTCCTCCGCCGCGGCCTGGGCACCCGGGCCCTCGGCGTGCGGATCGGCGCTCGGCGGGTTCGGCGGTGTGTCCCGCGCCGAGCCGGAGCCCGGTGCGGCACGCAGCCAGGAGGGCTTCCGCGGTGAGCGCGGGGACCGGGGACGGTGCTCTTCGCTGTGCATCGCGGACCTCACCTCCTTGAGCCTGGGCGCGCCGGCACGGGGCGCTGACCTCAGGGTCTCAGGGAAGGATATACGTACCAAATGACCCGGATCGGGTCGGGCTGCCCCACCGGGCGCACGCGCCGCCGGGCCGCGCCGGACCCGGGGCTTTGACGACGGGGCCTACGGCAGCAGCCCGGCGCGCCGGGCCTCCACCACCGCGTGGAGCCTCGTGTGCGCCCCCAACTTCCGCATCGACGAGCGCAGGTAGCTCTTCACGGTCTCCGGCCGCAGCCCCAGCCGGTCCGCCGCCACCGAGTTCGTCGCGCCCGACGCCACGCACGCCAGCACATCCACCTCGCGCGGCGACAGCTCCACCCCCGGCCGCGCCGCCGTGTCCGCCGTGCCGCCCGAGGAGGCTTTGGCCAGCCTTCCGCAGGCGCTGAGGATCCGCTCCCGCAGCTGCGGGTCGGTGACCTGCTGGGCCAGCGCCCGCAGATCGCCGTGTGCCTCCCGTACCTCTTCCCACAGCGCCGGATCCGCCTCGGGCTGCTGCTGCGTGACGGTGATCAGCCGCTGTGCCTCGTCCTGCACCGCCAGCGAGTGCTCCAGTTCGCGCGCCGCCTCCATCGCCGCGTTCAGCGCCCGGTCGCCGAGCGCCAGGGGCTGGCGCAGCGCGCCGTACAGCACCCCGCGCACCCGGCCGCGGACCACCACCGGGACCGCCAGCATCGAGCGCAGGCCCTCGGCGCCGACCGCCGCGTCGTACTCATGGCTGATGACCCGGGAGACCGGGTAGTCGACCACCGAGATCGGCCGGGACATGGTGAGGACCTTGCCGCCGAGACCGTTGCCGGGGGTGACGGCGAGCCCGCGCAGGGAGTTGGTCGTGGTGCCGGTGAGTTCGGAGATACGGAACTGCCGCGCGCTCGGGAACAGCCCGCCGAAGGCCACGGGCAGCCCGCCGCGCCGCCGCATCCGTAGCAGGGCCGTCCGCACATCCACCGTCCGGTCCGATTCCGCCACGGCCACCTCCCCGAAATACCACCACCCCCGTCCGGGGGTGGTGAGACTCAGATCACCCGTCGCACGATGCTAGCGAGCGCCATGGCAATCAGGAGGAGATGTGACAGCAAACGGCCCGACTCAGAGTTTCCGGGCGGCACGGGATTTCCTCCTGGCCCACGGAGACGACTACGCGGCGGCGTACGAGGGTTTCAGCTGGCCGCGCCCGGCCGAGTTCAACTGGGCGCTCGACTGGTTCGACCAGATCGCCCAGGACAACGACCGTACCGCGCTGCATATCGTCGAGGAAGACGGCCTGGAGACGCGGATCAGCTTCCAGGACATGCGCCGCCGCTCCGACCGGGTCGCGAACTGGCTGCGCGCGCGGGGCGTGCGGGCCGGTGACCGCATCGTGGTCATGCTCGGCAACCAGACCGAGCTGTGGGAGACCGCGCTGGCGGCCATGAAGCTGCGGGCCGTGGTCATCCCCGCCACCCCGCTGCTGGGCCCGCTCGACCTGGTCGACCGGGTGGAGCGCGGGCGCGCCGCGCATGTGATCGTGCGGGCCGAGGACGCCGCCAAGTTCGCCGAGGTGCCCGGGGACTACACCCGTATCGCGGTCGGCGGCGCTCCCGACGGCTGGCTGGCCTACGCGGACGCGGGCACGAGTACGGGTACGGACGCGGGCACGGGTACGGGCGTCGGCGGGGGCGAACCCTTCGTGCCGGACGGTCCGACCCTGGCCACCGACCCCCTCATGCTCTACTTCACCTCGGGCACCACCGCCCGCCCCAAGCTGGTCCAGCACACCCACATCTCGTACCCCATCGGCCATCTGTCGACGATGTACTGGATCGGGCTCCGGCCCGGCGACGTCCACCTCAACATCTCCTCCCCGGGCTGGGCCAAGCACGCCTGGTCCAACCTGTTCGCCCCGTGGAACGCCGAGGCGACCGTGTTCGTGCACAACTACACGCGCTTCGACCCCACCCGCCTCATGGCCGAGATGGACCGCTGCGAGGTGACCACCTTCTGTGCCCCGCCGACCGTATGGCGGATGCTCATCCAGGCCGATCTGACCCAGCTGCGCACTCCGCCCCGCGAGGTCGCCGCGGCCGGGGAACCGCTCAACCCGGAGGTCATCGAGCATGTCCGGCGCGCCTGGGGGGTGACCATCAGGGACGGCTTCGGCCAGACCGAGACTTCCGTGCAGGTGGCCAACACCCCGGGCCAGCCGCTCAAGGTCGGCTCGATGGGCCGCCCCAGCCCCGGCTTCGCGGTCACCCTGCTCGACCCGGTCACCGGGCAGCCGGGGGACGAGGGCGAGATCTGTCTCGATCTGTCGGGTCCCTCGGGCCGGCCCGTCGGCCTGATGACCGGTTACGAGGGTGATGAGGAGCGGACCGCCGAGGCGACGGCGGGCGGCTACTACCGCACCGGGGACATCGGATCGCGCGACGCCGATGGCTACATCACCTATATCGGCCGAGCGGACGACGTCTTCAAGGCATCCGACTACAAGATCTCGCCATTCGAGCTGGAGAGCGCCCTTCTGGAGCACGAGGCGGTTGCCGAGGCCGCCGTGGTGCCGGCGCCCGATCCGCTGCGGCTGGCGGTGCCGAAGGCGTATGTCGTGCTGGCCGAGGGGTGGGAGCCGGGGCCAGAGACCGCGAAGGTCCTGTTTGCTCACTCCAGGGCGGTTCTTGCGCCGTACAAGCGTGTCCGTCGACTGGAATTCGCAGAACTTCCCAAGACCGTGTCCGGCAAAATCCGCCGTATAGAGCTACGCGAGCGCACGCTGCGCGGCGATGGTGTCGAGTTTCATGAGGAGACCACCTCATGACCGACCCGCACTCACCACGCGATCACGAGGAGCACTCATGACCGACCGCCCGGCCGACCCAGCAGGCCCACCGGACTCATCAGGCCCACCGGACTCATCCGCGACCACCGCCGCGCTGTCGTACGCCAGCGGGGCGGGCGAGGTCCCGCTGCTCGGCGACACCATCGGCGCCAACCTGGCCGGCGCCATAGAGCGTTTCGCCGACCGGGAAGCGCTCGTCGACATTCCCACCGGCCGCCGCTGGACCTACGCCGAGTTCGGCCGGTCCGTCGAGGAGGTCGCGCTCGGGCTGATGGCCAAGGGCGTCGGCAAGGGCGACCGGGTCGGGATCTGGGCCGTCAACTGCGCCGAGTGGGTGCTGGTGCAGTACGCCACCGCCCGCATCGGCGCGATCATGGTCAATATCAACCCCGCCTCCCGCGTCCATGAGCTGACGTTCGTGCTGCGGCAGGCCGGTGTGTCCGTACTGATCTCCTCGACCGAGCACAAGACCAGCAACTACCGCCGCATGGTCGAACAGGTGCGCTCCGAGTGTTCCGCCCTGCGCGATGTCATCTACATCGGCGACCGCACCTGGGACGGTCTCGTACGGGCCGGCGCCGATGTGTCACGGGAGCGGCTGATCGAGCGCGAGGCCCGGCTGACCTGCGACGACCCGGTCAATATCCAGTACACCTCCGGTACGACCGGCTTCCCCAAGGGCGCCACGCTCTCGCACCACAACATCCTCAACAACGGCTACTCCGTCGGGGAGACCCTCGGCTACACCGAGCAGGACCGCGTCTGTCTGCCGGTCCCCTTCTCCCACTGCTTCGGCATGGTGACCGGCAACCTGGGCGCCACCAGCCACGGCGCCTGCATCGTCATCCCCGCCCCCACCTTCGACCCGGCCGCCACGCTCCGGGCCGTCGAGCAGGAGCGGTGCACCTCGCTGTACGGCGTCCCGACGATGTTCATCGCCGAACTGGGGCTGCCCGACTTCGACTCGTACGACCTCTCCTCCCTGCGCACCGGGATCATCGCCGGATCCACCTGTCCGGTGGAGGTGCTGCGGCGCGTGGTGGACGAGATGCATATGGCCGAGGTGTCGATCTTCTACGGCATGACCGAGACGTCGCCGGTGTCCACCCAGACCCGGCGCGACGACGATCTGCGCCATCGCACCGGTACGGTCGGCCGGGTGCTGCCGCACCTCGAGATCAAGGTCGTGGACCCGCTGACCGGGGTGACGGTGCCCCGCGGCACCCGCGGTGAGCTGTGCACCCGCGGCTATTCGGTGATGCTCGGCTACTGGGAGGAGCCGGAGCGGACCGCCGAGGTGATCGACGGGGGCCGCTGGATGCACACCGGCGACCTCGCGATCATGGGCGAGGACGGCTATGTCCGGATCGTCGGCCGGATCAAGGACATGATCATCCGGGGTGGGGAGAAGGTGTACCCCCGGGAGATCGAGGAGTTCCTGTACACCCATCCCAAGATCGCCGATGTGCAGGTCGTCGGCGTACCGGACGAGAAGTACGGCGAGGAGATCCTGGCCTGCGTCATCCTGCGGGAGGGGGCCAAGTCGCTCACCCGCGACGAGCTGGCCCGCTTCTGCCGGGGCCGGCTCGCCCACTACAAGGCGCCCCGCTATCTGCGGGTCATGGACGCCTTCCCGATGACCGTCAGCGGTAAGGTCCGCAAGGTCGAGCTGCGCCAGGCGGGCATCGCCGACGCGGTCCGGCTGCGGAACTCCCGGACGGAACAGACGGAAGCGAAGGCCCAGGCCACCCCCCTGCGCTGACGCATCAGGCGCACACCCGGCGCCAGAAGCATGTCCGGCGGCAGCCTCACCCGCTGCCGCACGGCATTGAAACCGCACCCCTGCTCCCTCCCCCCCCGCCCCTCGGCCCGGGCGGCGGCTCTGTCAGTGCCGCGTGATGGACTGTCATCAGTACGGCAAGCGGTATGGCGGGGCACCACGGGGGGCACTGATGACAGGGCGGCGTTCGGCACTGGCCGGGATCGACACACTGCGCGGGCTTTCGCGGGGCGAGCCTCCGCTGCCCGCGGACGAAGGCGTACTGAGGGTCCTGGGCGCTACGCATGTCTCCTTCTGGCCAGGCGCGGAGTTCCCCGACTGGGTGCGCGAGGCATGGGAGGCCTGGGACGGCCGCGGGATCGCCGACCCGCTGCGGCCGGCGCCGGCGCCCGAGACCGGTCGGGTGCTGAGCAGGCTCCGCGAGGACCGCGTCTGGAGCGACGAGCTGGGGCTCAGCGAAACACTCCGCGGCGAACTGGACACGGCCTGGTTCGCGGGCGCGGTCACCGGCCCGGACCTGCTCGCCACCATCCCTGCCCGACACACCATGCCGGTGTGGAATCTCTCGGACTCCCCGGCCCTGCACGGGCTGGATCGGACGCTGCGCACCTTCCTGGCCGGTGCGCTCGGCGCCGACACGGATGCCTGGCTGCGGCTGATGACCGCCGTGGAGGAGGTGCGCACACTCCCCGGCGCGGATCGCGACGCCACCTGGCCCGATCTACTGGCCCACGCCGCCGACACCGCCCCCGACCCCGAGCGGATCGTCCCGTACGCCAAGGTCACCGGCCGGGACCGGGAGAAGCTGCTGGGGCGGCGCACATGGACCTGGCCGGCCGGGGAGGTGCTGCGGCGGGCGCCCGACGCCAAGATCCTGGACGCCCTCATGCCGCTGCTGCCCGACCACACGGGATGGCTGCTCGCGCTGTACGTGATCGCCCAGCGGCAGGCCGCGCCCGAGGCGGTCGTCGAGCATCTGGTGCGGCGCCGTGACCGGGAGACGCTGGTGATGCTGGCGGAGTGGGTCGACCTGGACCCGCCCACCTACCGCGCCCTGCTCGCCCAGGGCGACCCCGAGGTCCACCTCGCCCTGCTCGATACGCATTTCTACCTCGGCCCGGAGGAGGCCAGGCGGGTGCTGGACGGCACGGTGCCGCTCGCCCCGTACGCGCAGCGGATCCCCTACGGCGCCTGTCCTGACTTGCTGCACGCGGCCGAACCAGAGCTGATCGAGGCCGCGTTCGCGCACGACCGCGGGCGGTTCAAGACCCCCGAGCAGCTGGTCGGCTGCCTGAACATGCTGCGGCGCGGCGGTCCCCCGCGTCTGACGGCGCTGCTGGCCACCGGCCGAGTGGGTGCCGCCGTCACCAAGATGTGCCACCAGGCTCTCGCCTCCGCCGACCCCCTGGCCAAGCTCGAAGCGCGGGCGAAGCGCGAGCTGACGACCCAGAGGCTGGCGAGTCGGCTGCGCAGGGTCCGCTCCACCCTCGGCTACGACGACACCGACCGGCTCCTCGCCCTCTTCCCGGACATCGACTGGGCGTATCTGGAGGCCGAGCACGCCCGCGAGCCGTTCGACTTCTGGCCGGTGGTGGTCGGCCACGCCAGGACTCCCTCCGCCGTCGCCGCACGCCACGCCGACGCGATCCTGCGTGACCGCCGCGCCAGCTACCGCCGCCGTCCCGCCCGGGACGCCGAGATCGCCCGCGGCATGATCCGGCATGGCCTCAGAGCCAGTGACTGGCGGGCGATCACCTCACGCGCCGACCGGCTGCTGGCCGACGGTCTGCTGACGGACTGCGACCTGGTATCCGTCGCCGCCCCCGCCGAGCGCATCCTCGGCTACCTCGGCAGCGCCCTCCGCCGCCCCGACGCCCCGCACCAGGCCCGGGCCGCCACCGAGCGGATCGCCGAGCTCGTCGCGGTCCACCTCGACGGCAGCGCCGACCCGGACGCGGCCTGGCAGCGGACGTACGCCCGGCTGACCGGGCAGGACCCTCGGTGGCCGCGGGCCGGCAGCATCGAGGCCACCCTCACCGAGGGTGACACCGCCGGTCCGTCATGAGCGCAAGCGCAGACCGGCGGTGAAGGAGCGGATCAGCCCGGCGACCGCGTTCGGGTGCTCCAGGAGCATCGCATGCGACGCGTCGAGGGTTTCGAGGGTGACGTGGGGGTGTGCGGCGGCGAGCTCGCCCAGGTCGCGGTCGAGGCCCTTGACGTACGCGGCCATCAGCTCGTCGAACCACGCCAGCGGGCCGCCCTGAGCCACCAGCCGCCCCGCGCGGACGATCAACACCGGGCGGGTGAGACGGCGGTAGACGGGGAAGAGGTCGAGCGCGTTCATCTGGCCGAGCATTTCGAGGCCCCGCTCCCGCTCGGGCCGCATATACAGCTGCCCCTCCGGGGTCTCGCCGAGCGCGCGCCGGATGCCCTCGTCGAGCACGTCGGGCGCGATCCCCAGTGCCTGGGCCATCGTCGCCTGCTGGGCGAGCACGGTGGTCTCCAGCTCCTCCGGCGGAAAGGTCCGGCCCATCGCGGCGGCGGAGAACTGATGGGCGCGGTCGAGGCCCTGGACCACGGTGTCCCGGTCGAGGCCCGCGTACTGCTCGGGGCGGCCGTGGCCGACGCCGTCGAGGTTCACCGCGGCGGGGGTGCGCGGATGGGCGTCCGCGTACAGCGCTGCGGCCATGCCGCCGAGGGAGTGGCCGACCGGTATGGCCTCCGCGATGCCGCAGGCATCCAGGACGGCCTCGATGTCGTCGAGCACGGCGGGGAACGTCCAGGGGGTGGAGCCGGGGCCGGAGCGGCCGTGGGCGCGCAGGTCCATCGAGACGACGCGGTGGTCCGTGGCGAGGTCGGCCGCCGCGACCGACCAGTCGGCGAGGGTGCGGGAGGCCCCGTGGAGCAGCAGCAGCGGGGTGCCGGCGCCGCCGTGGTCGCGTACGGCCAGCGGCACGCCGTCGCGCTCGACGGTGAGCTCCGTGGGGGAGACAGGGGCGGATGAGGGCATGGGACATCGCTCCGTGGCGTGGTGGAAAGGGATTGACCACCACCGTAGGGCGGTTCGGAGAGCCGAAGATCATCCCCGAAGGGGAGGTCCGAGAGCCCTCCGCCGGGTCATAATGAACAAGGCCCCGACACAGAGCGCCCCAACACAGAACAGGGGCTCACCGCTTGGGCGGCCCCACCCGGATCAGCGTGTCCGCCGGGTCGTTGATGGGCTGTGGGGTCCCGGTCAGATCCATGATGAAAAGCGGCAGCTGCAGCGCGTCGGCGCGCGCCCGCGCATCCCTCGCGTAGCCCGCGAGCGAGAAGAAGACGCCGGCGGCGGATTCGTTGAGCCCGTTCAGCCACAGGCACTCGATATCGCGCAGCGCCGTGGGCCGGGTGGTCGGGTCCACCTGGGCGACCACACCAGGACCGCGCAGATCCACCCCGGAGGCATCCTGGCCCTCCGGCCGCCGCACACCGCCGAAGCCGAGCCATTTCAGATACTGCGCGGCGGCCGTCACCGCGTCCCGCGCCGTACGGATCGTCACCGGCCGGAACGCGGGCCGCAGCACGGGCCGGCCCGGTGGTCCGGCGGCCCCCGTCGCCGGGCCGCCGGGGCGGGCGGTGGCCGGGGCGCGCTCCGCGGGGTCGGGCGCCGGCGCCACGGGGACGCGGACCAGCGCCCCGCACGCGCAGCCGAACTCCGGCTGGGGCCAGTGGCCCTGCCGGCCGCACATGGCGCAGTTGGCCGCCACCCAGGTGTCCTCCCAGGTGCGGTGCTCGATCTTCCGCGGGGCGCCGTCGCGCACCACGGGGAGGGTGAGCGGCGCCCCGCACGAGCACGGGTAGGTGGGCGGAGTGAACGACTGCTCGCGGCGGCACGAGGGGCAGCGCACCGGCACGCTCTCTGTCATCTGTAGCTCCGAGTTCCGAGGTTCGAGTTCCGGGAGAGAGGGTCTGTGCCCATGCTCCATGAAGCGCGGGGTCGGGGGCGGCGACTTGGGGGTTCTGCGTCCGGCGGACCGACCGCCGTGGGACGCTCGTGACGTCTCCTGTGCGGGGGCAGTACGTTGGCGGGGTGAGACTGAGGGTTGAGTTCACCACCGAGCCGTTCGACCTCGACGAGGTGCCGCCGCACGCCGTGGTGGCCCGCGACATCGTCCAGGGCGCCCCGCTGGACTCCGTCGACGTCGGCCCGTTCGGCAACACGGCGGAAGGCGGTGCGGAGCACGTCCTGGCCGCCGTCCATGAACTGCTGCGCGAGTCCCTGGAGGCGGGGGCGACCCGTATCTCGCTCCAGGTCAACGTCATCCCGGAGTCGGCCGCGGCCACGGGCGAGGCGAGGGAGGGCGGCAGGTGACCCGTCCCGCCGACGACCCCTTCGCCACGGCGGTCAAGCCGCTGGTGGATGCCATCGGCGGCCGGCTGATCGCCCCGGACAGCGCCGAGGGCGACGATGTGGTCCTCTCCTGGGAGGGCCGGGAGGTCGTGGCCGTACGGCTGCCGCACCTCTCCGACTCGCTCGACCACATCCTCGCCGAGCTCCGCCGCCGCCACGGCGTCCCGCTCGCCGATCTCGACCGCAAGACCAAGCAGTCGGTCGTCCGCCTCCTCGAACAGCGGGGCGCCTTCTCCATGCGCCACGGCGTGGAGACGGTCGCGACCGCGCTCGGCGTCAGCCGCTTCACCGTCTACAACTACCTCAATTACGCCGATGAGCAGCGGGCCAAGGCGCGTGGGGGCGGTGAGCGGCCGCGGCAGGACGACTGACCCGGCGCACCGCGGCGATCAGGTCGGTTGAACCGCGATCAGGCAGGTGTCGTCGTCGGTGTCGGCGATGTCGCAGGACAGCAGGTCGTCCAGATAGTTCTCGAGGTCGTCCACCGGGCGGCCGGCGGCGGCGAGGAGCTGTCCAAGGGCTTGGTCGATGCCGCTGTCGCGGCGCTCGATCAGGCCGTCGGTGTACACCAGCAGGATGTCGTGCCGTCGCAGCTCGTGCTGGGTCTCCTCGTACGAGGCGGCAGCGACAGCGCCCAGCAGCACACCGTCCGGCGGCGTGAGCGCTTCGGCCTTCCCGCGGCTGACGAGGATCGGGGGCACATGCCCCGCGTTGGCCCAGCGCAGGGTCCGGGCGGCGGGATCGAACAGGCCGCACACGACGGTCGCGGTGACCTGCTCGGAGAGGCAGCACGCGACGGTGTTGAGCCAGGAGAGCAGCCGGCCCGGCCCCGCACCGGTGACGGCCAGGCCGCGCAGGGCGTTGCGCAGGACGACCATGCCCGTCGCGGCGGCGATGCCGTGGCCGGCGATGTCACCGACCGTGAGCAGCACCCGGCCGTCGGGCAACTCGACGGCGTCGTACCAGTCTCCGCCGACCCGCTGGTCCTCCTCCGCCGGGCGGTAGCGCACGGCGACCCGCAGCCCCGGCCGGTACACCGGGTGTTCCGTCGGGGGCATGATCGCCCGCTGCAGCTGTCGGGTCAGCCGATGACGCTCCGCGGCCTGCTGCTCGGCACCGGCAAGCCGGTCCCGGGTGGCGGCCAGCGCGACCTCGGTCCAGCGGTGGGGGGAGATGTCCTGGTAGGCGCCGCGTACCGCGACCAGGAGCCCGGAGGCGTCGCAGAGGGGTTCGGCGACCACCCGCAGGTGGCGGACCACCCCGTCGGCGCGCCGAAGCCGGAAGGTGATCGCGCTCTCCTTCCGCTGGTGCAGCACGCTGCGCAGGAAGCGCCGTACGGCGCCGGTGTCGTCGGGGTGCGCATGTCCGGAGAGCTGGTGCAGCGGCACCGGGGCCGCGCCGGGCTCCAGCCCGTACAGGGCGGACAGCTGCTCGGTCCAGGAGATCTCACCGGTGGTCAGGTTCTCCTCGAAGGCGCCGATCCGGCTGAGCCGCTGGGCGTGCCCCAGCAGCTCGGCCAGCCGGGTGTCGCCCTCCGGGAGCCGCCAGCTGAGCAGCACCACATCGCCGAAGCGGGCCAGCCCCACGGCAGTCACCACGGCCGGTGGCGCCGCGCTGCCCGGGAACCTGAGCACCGTGCTCCGGCTGCGATACGGAGCCCCAGTGCTGTGCACCCGCTTGATCCGCTCGAACAGGCCGCCCTCCGCGGCGAACAGCGGATACGCCTCCAGCAGCGGGAGCCCGGTCAGGGAGCCACGGGGACGGCCGGCCGGGTCGGTGAAGCGCGTGTTGGTGTGCTCGATCATGAAGTCGGTGATCCGGCCGTCGCGGTCCCGCAGCGGGCGCAGCAGGGCGGCGGAGTCCAGCAGGCCGTCGAGCAGTCCGACGAGCCAGGCGGCGGCCCCGCCGGGCGGGCTGCCCGACTCCACGCCGTGGTCGGAGAGCGACAGGGCGCACAGCTGGGCCAGGGCGTCCAGCTGCCGTTGGAGGGCGAGCCCGGGGTGGGGGCCTGGCCAGTGGACCTCCAGGACGCCCACCCGCTGACCGCCGACTTGAGCGGGCACGACGGCCCGTGTGCCGCCGCTGCCGCCGCCGATGGTGGGCGGCGGAAGGTCGCCCGACTCGTTGATCCACAGCGTTCGGTCCTCGGCGATGGCCTGCTGGGCCGGGGTGCCGAGCCCCGGCGGGACATAGCGCCAGCGGGCGGCCTCGGCGGGGCCGAACCCTGCCTCTCCGGCCAGCGTGAGGGAGCCGTCGGGGGCGGCCGACCACACGGCGGCGGCGGTGGCGCCCAATGGTCTCAGGGCCCGGTCGAGCAGGCCGCGGGCGAGCGCCTGGGTGTCGTCACCGGCCAGGATGGCGGCGGCCTCCGCCGTACGCAGCCGCAGGGCGGGCCCTTCGCGCCGCGGGCCCGCGGCTTTCCCCGCGGGTTCCTCTGCCGTCCGGCCGGTGCCGGGCGTGGCGGCCTGCGCGGTACGGGCTTCCGCGACCGCGCTTGCGGTGGCGTCCGAGGCGGCCTGGTTGATGATGTCGGCGGCCAGTTCGGGCAGGGGCATCCGGGCGTCGGAGGCGAGCGTCCGCAGTTGCCGCGCGGCTTCGGCCGGAGCGCAGTTCAGCCGTTCCACGAGGACGCCCTCGGCGAGTTCCACCAGAACCCGGGCTTCGCGGTCCTCCCACAGGGCGTGAATCTCGGTACTCAGCCGGTCGACCGTGGCCGCCAGCCCGGCCGTTCCGGCGTCATCGTGTGGTGCGGGACGCACGGCGGGTTCGGAAGCGGCGGGTTCGGAAGGGGGCCGCTGCCGCGTGGGCTCGGGCTGCTGCTCCACCATGGCGTTGCTCCTCGGCCCGGGGATCCGGCGGGCGGTTGCCCTGCTCGCCGGGTGCCCACCCCAAGCACATCACAGGTCGAGCCAGCGGCGCATGCAGTGGACCAGCTGCTGTGCGTCGACGGGCTTGGGCACGTAGTCGTCCGCCCCGGCGGCCAGGCACTTCTCCCGGTCACCGGACATGGCCTTGGCAGTGACCGCGATGACCGGCACACGGCGACGCCCGGGCATGACACGGATCGCCGCGGTGGCGGCGTACCCGTCCATCTGCGGCATCATCACGTCCATCAGGACCAGGTCGATGTCCTCGTCGGCCAGCGCCTCCACGCCTTCACGGCCGTTCTCGGCGTGCACGACGCGCATGCCGTGCAGCTCCAGGATGCCGGTGACGGCGAAGACGTTCCGGGCATCGTCGTCGACGATCAGTACGGTGCGGCCGGCCAGCGGGTCGGCCTCCGGGGGTGCGGGCTCCGGCCTGGTCTTCGGGGCGTGGACCAGCGGCAGGGCCTCGCCGGGGCGCTCGGCGGTCAGGTGCAGCACGATGCGCATCCGTAGCTCGTCCAGACTCGTGAGCACTTCCAGCGGTTGGGCGCCGGCCCTGGCCCGGAGCCGGTGCTCCTCCTCGGCCGAGGGCGCCTGGTGGCCGCAGTGGACCAGGACGGGGACGTGGCGCAGGGCCGGGTCGGCGTCGGCCCCGGCGTCGAGGAGACGCAGCAGTTCGCCCGCGCCCTCGCGGGGCAGACCGCAGTCCACCACCGCACAGTGGTGTGTCCGGCCGGCCAGTGCGGCCGCCGCCTCCCCGGGATCCGCGGCGGTGTCCACCCGGACGGGCGAGGGGACCCCGGGCAGGTCGGCGACAGCGCTCTCGGCCAGCAGGGACAGCAGCCCCCGCGGCCTGGCCTCGACGACCAGCACGCGGCGCCCCGCGGGTGGCACGCCGTGGCGGTCCGCGGCGTGGCCGGCTTCGCCGGGGCGTCCCGGGCCGCCGGGTGCGCTGCCGTGGCGGTGGCGGGGCGCGGCGCCGGGCACATCCGCTGCGGGGGCCGCGGTGGCGGTGCCCGGCGGGTGCGGTGTCGCGGTGTCCTGGACGGTGGGGTGCACGGTCGGCAGGTACAAGGTGAAGCAGCTGCCCTCGCCCTGGGTGCTCCGGGCGTGGACGGAGCCGCCGAGCAGATAGGCGATCTCGCGGCAGATGGACAGGCCCAGGCCGGTTCCACCGTACTTGCGGCGGGTGGTGCCATCGGCCTGCTGGAAGGCGCCGAAGATGCCCTCCAGGTGCTGTTCCGAGATGCCGACACCGGTGTCGGTGACCCGGAAGGCCAGGGCGGGGCGGCCGGAGCGGCGGATGGAGTCGGGCAGGTCGGCGGCCTCCTCGACGGGTTCGATCCGCAGTTCGACATGGCCTGCCTCGGTGAACTTCACCGCGTTGGAGAGCAGGTTCCGGAGCACCTGGCGCAGCCGGGACTCGTCGGTGACCAGTTCGGACGGGACTTCGGGCGCCGTGACGACCTGGAACTCCAGCCCCTTCTGGGAGGTCAGGGGGCGGAAGGCGGCCTCCAGGGAGTCCAGTAGCCGGCGCAGCCGGAAACGCTCGGGGCTGATGTCCATCTTCCCCGCCTCGACCTTGGACAGGTCGAGGATGTCGTTGATCAGCTGGAGCAGGTCGGAGCCGGCGGAGTGGATGACTTCCGCGTACTCCACCTGCTTCGGGGTGAGATTGCGGCTGGGGTTCTGGGCCAACAGCTGGGCGAGGATGAGCAGGCTGTTGAGCGGGGTCCGCAGCTCGTGGCTCATGTTGGCCAGGAACTCCGACTTGTACCGAGAAGCACGGGCGAGCTCCCGGGCCCGGGCCTCGAGCTCCTGCCGTGCCTGCTCGATCTCCTGGTTCTTCGTCTCGATGTCCCGGTTCTGGCTGGCCAGCAGCGCGGCCTTCTCCTGCAGTTCGGCGTTGGAGTGCTGCAGTTCCTCCTGGCGGACCTGGAGTTCCTCCGAACGTGCCTGAAGCTCGCCCGCGAGGCGCTGGGACTCGCCCAGGAGCTCGTCGGTGCGGGCGCCCGCGATGATGGCGTTGACGTTGCCGCCGACGGTCTCCATCAGCTGGTCCAGGAAGTCCCGCTGCACCGGGGTGAAGCGGCCGGTGGAGGCCAGCTCGATGACGCCGAGCACCTGCTCCTCCGCCATGACGGGCAGTACGACCAGGCTGGCGGGGGCCGCGCCGCCGAGCCCGGAGGAGATGACGTAATCGGCCGGGACGTCGTCCACCGCGATGGTGCGCCGACTGCGGGCGGCCTGACCCACCAGCGACTCGCCTAGCCGGAACCGCGTGGGGCGGCGGGAGCCCTCGGGACGGCCGTAGGAGTCGATGAGGCACAGCCGCACGCCGTCGTGGGTGTCCTCGGCGAGGAAGAAGGCGCCGTACTGGGCGGAGACCAGCGGTACCAGCTCGTCCATGATCAGCCCGGCGACGTCGGCGAGATCGCGGCGGCCCTGTATCAGGCCGGAGATCCGGGCCAGGTTGGTCTTGAGCCAGTCCTGCTCCTGGTTGGCCCGGGTGGTCTGGCGCAGCGACTTCACCATGGCGTTGATGTTGTCCTTGAGCTCGGCGACCTCTCCGGAGGCGTCCACGGTGATGGAGCGGGTGAGGTCGCCCTCGGCCACCGCACTGGTGACCTCGGCGATCGCGCGGACCTGCCGGGTGAGGTTGCCGGCCAGCTCGTTGACGTTCTCCGTGAGCCGCTTCCAGGTGCCCGAGACGCCCTCCACTTCGGCCTGCCCGCCGAGGCGGCCCTCGCTGCCGACCTCGCGGGCCACCCGGGTCACCTCCGCGGCGAAGGAGGACAGCTGGTCGACCATGGTGTTGATGGTGGTCTTGAGCTCCAGGATCTCCCCGCGGGCGTCCACGTCTATCTTGCGGTGCAGGTCGCCGCCCGCGACGGCGGTGGTGACCTGGGCGATATTGCGGACCTGGCCGGTCAGGTTGTTCGCCATGGAGTTGACGCTGTCCGTGAGGTCCTTCCAGGTGCCCGCCACATGCGGCACCCGGGCCTGGCCGCCGAGGATGCCGTCGGTGCCCACCTCGGAGGCCACCCTGGTCACCTCGTCGGCGAACGCGGACAGCGTGTCGACCATGGTGTTGATGACCCCGGCGAGGGCGGCGACCTCCCCCTTGGCCTCGACGACGATCCGCTGGGAGAGGTCGCCCCGGGCGACCGCGGTGGCCACCTGCGCGATGTTCCGAACCTGGCCGGTGAGATTGGACGCCATGACATTGACGTTGTCGGTGAGGTCCTTCCAGGTGCCGGAGACCCCGCGGACGGTGGCCTGGCCGCCGAGGTTGCCCTCGGTGCCCACCTCGCGGGCCACCCGGGTCACCTCGTCGGCGAACGCCGAAAGCTGGTCGACCATCGTGTTGAGGGTCTCCTTGAGCTCCAGGATCTCCCCGCGAGCGTCCACGGTGATCTTCTGGGAGAGATCGCCGCAGGCCACGGCGGTGGCCACCTGCGCGATGTTCCGCACCTGAGTGGTGAGGTTCCCCGCCATGGCGTTCACCGACTCGGTGAGGTCCTTCCACGACCCCGACACGTCCGGCACCCGGGCCTGTCCGCCGAGGCGGCCCTCGCTGCCGACCTCGCGGGCCACCCGGGTCACCTCGGAGGTGAACCGTGACAGCTGGTCCAGCATGCCGTTGAAGACGGTGGCGATCTCACCGAGCAGCCCGTCGCCGTCTTCAGGGATCCGGGTGCGGAAATCGCCGTCCCGGACCGCGGTGAGACCGTCGAGCAGGCGGCGCAACCCGGTCTCGTCCATCTGGCAGGCCACGCTCGCAGGTCCGTCCCGCGCGGCCGCGCCGAAAGCCTCGGGCATCTCCGCTCCCGCCGTACTGATCCACCACCGACCGACCGGCCGACCGGCCGGAAGGCTGCCTGGAGGTCGCGGCCCTCGGCCGCCGGAGGCCGCCCGCCGGTCGCCCCGTCGTCTCCAGTGTGCCGCCGACGTTTGTGTGGCGGGCGGCGCGGCCCGAGGTGCCACTGTGCGCCCGCGCACCGTCACCCGAAGTTTTCAACAAACTGTTGACGTCTTACGGGGGCGGCTCCTAGCTTGCGAGTGTGACTACCAGCGCTCCGCCGGGACTGGCCCGGTTCAACGCAGCCGACGACCCGGGCGTCGCCGCCCTGCTGCACGAGGTGTGCGCCAGCCGGGCGTGGGCGGCGGCGGTGGCCGCCGGGCGGCCGTACGGCAGCGTCGACGCGCTGCTGACGGCCGCCGAGCAGGCCATGGCGGGGCTGACCGACGCCGACCTCGCCGAGGCGATGGCCGGGCACCCGCCCATAGGGCGGCCGGAGCCCGGCGACGCCACCTCGGCGCGCGAGCAGAGCGGGGTGGGGGAGGCCGAGCGAGCGCGGCTGCTGGAGCTGAACCGCGCCTACCAGGAGCGCCACGGGCATGTCTTCCTCATCTGCGCCACCGGGCGCGGCGGCGAGGAGATGCTGGCTGCTCTCAACGAGCGGATCGGCAACGACACCGACACCGAACGCGAGATCGTCCGCACCGAGCTGGGCAAGATCAATCGCAACCGGCTGGCCCGGCTCATGGCCATGGACGAGGAGGGAGCGGAGCGGTGACAGCCAAGACGCCCGGTACGCACACCACCCCGCACACCCCGCACACCTCCGTGTCCACGCACATCCTGGACACCGCCCTCGGCCGCCCGGCCGGCGGAGTGGCCGTCGAGCTGTCCGTCCGCCCCGCGGGCGACGCGCCCTGGGCGGCCCACGCCGGCTCCAGCACGGACGCCGACGGCCGCTGCAAGGACCTGCCCGCCCTCCCCGAGGGCACCGCGTACGTACGGCTGCGGTTCGAGGTCGAGCCGTACCTCGCGCGCGCGGGACACCCATCAGCCGAGGGACAGGGATACGGAGCCTTCTTCCCGGAGGTGGCGGTGGTCTTCGCCGTCGAGCCCGGGGAGCACTACCACGTGCCCCTGCTGCTCAACCCGTTCGGCTACTCCGTATACCGAGGGAGCTAGCACCCGATGCCCACGCTCGGCCAGAACCAGTACGGCAAGGCGGAAACCCGCGTCGTCCGGATCGTGCGGGACGGAGCCGTCCACCACATCAAGGACCTGAACGTGTCGGTGGCGCTCTCCGGCGACATGGACGAGGTCCACCTCTCCGGCAGCAACGCCAACGTCCTGCCGACGGACACCACCAAGAACACCGTGTACGCCTTCGCCAAGGAACACGGCATCGCCTCGCCCGAGCAGTTCGGCATCCTGCTCGCCCGCCACTTCGTCACCGGCCAGGACGCCATCCACACCGCCCGGATCCGGATCGAGGAGTACGGCTGGGAGCGGATCGAGACCGAGGGGGCGGCCCGCCACTCCTTCGTCCGTACGGGACAGGAGACCCGCACCGCCCAGGTCACCTTCGACGGAGAGGGGTGGGAGGTGATCTCCGGGCTGACGGGGCTGACCGTGCTGAACTCCACCGACTCGGAGTTCTGGGGCTTCGTCAAGGACGAATACACCACGCTGCCGGAGGTGCGCGACCGTATCCTCGCCACCGATGTGCACGCCCGGTGGCGCTACGGCTGGTGTGCCGATGACGGTGACGGTGACGGCGGCGGCGACGGCGACGGCGGCGGCGGCGAGCCCGCGCCGGACTGGGAGCTCGGATACGCCGGGGCCAGAGCCGACCTGCTGGCCGCCTTCGCCGAGACGTATTCGCTCTCGCTCCAGCAGACGCTGTACCAGATGGGCGCCCGCGTGATCGAAAACCGGCCCGCGATCGACGAAATACGGCTCTCGCTGCCCAACAAGCACCACTTCCTGGTCGACCTGGAACCCTTCGGCCTGAAGAACGACAACGAGGTCTATTTCGCCGCCGACCGGCCGTACGGCCTCATCGAGGCCACGATCCTGCGGGACGGCGTCCGGCCCCGGATCGCCACCGACTGAAGGGCGCCATGACAGACATGAACCGGACCGCAGAACCGAACCGCACCGCAGAACCGAACCGCATCGTCATCGAGAACTGCGCCATCGCGACCGTGGACGCCCACGACACCGAGTACACCAGTGGCCACATCGTCGTCGCGGGCAACCGCCTGGAGTCGGTGGGAGCGGGCCCCGCGCCCGCCGGCCTCGACGGGGTGGTCCGCAGGGTCGACGGCACCGGCCATCTGGCGACCCCCGGCCTGGTCAACACCCACCACCATTTCTACCAGTGGATCACCCGCGGCCTGGCCCAGGACCACAACCTCTTCAACTGGCTGGTCGCCCTCTACCCGATCTGGGCGCGGATCGACGAACCCATGGTGTACGAGTCGGCGCGCGCCTCGCTGGCCATGATGGTCCGCGGCGGCGTCACCTGCGCCATGGACCACCACTACGTCTTCCCGCGCGGCGCGGGCGACCTGCTGGGCGCCGAGCTGCGCGCGGCCAGGGAGCTGGGCGTACGGTTCACGGCCGCGCGCGGCTCCATGGACCGCGGCGAATCGGACGGCGGGCTGCCGCCCGACTTCGCCGTCGAGACCATCGAGGACGCGCTGCGCGCCACCGAGAAGGCGATCGACGCCCACCACGACCCGTCGTACGACTCCATGCTGCAGATCGCGGTCGCGCCCTGCTCGCCCTTCTCGGTCTCCACCGAACTGCTCCGCGAGGCAGCGATCCTGGCCCGCCGCAAGGGCGTACGGCTGCACACCCACGGCTCGGAGACGGTGGAGGAGGAGAAGTTCTGCCACGAGCTGTTCGGCATGGGCCCGACCGACTACTTCGAGTCGACCGGCTGGCTGGGCGAGGACGTGTGGATGGCGCACTGCGTCCATATGAACGACGCCGACATCGCGGCCTTCGCCCGCACCGGCACGGGCGTGGCACACTGCCCCTCGTCCAACGCCCGCCTGGCCGCCGGTATCGCCCGCGTCCCGGACCTGCTGGCCGCCGGCGTGCCGGTCGGCCTGGGCGTGGACGGCACCGCCTCCAACGAGTCCGGCGAACTGCACACCGAACTGCGCAACGCCCTGCTGATCAACCGCCTGGGCACACACCGCGAGGCGGCGCTGAACGCCCGTCAGGCGCTGCGCCTCGGCACCTACGGCGGGGCGCGGGTGCTCGGCCGCCACGAGCAGATCGGCTCCCTGGAGCCGGGCAAACTGGCCGACCTGGTGCTGTGGAAGCTCGACGGCCTCGGCCACTCCACGATCGCCGACCCGGTCGCGGCGCTGGTCCTCGGCCCACCGGCGCCGGTGACCCTGTCGCTCGTGGACGGCCGCCCGGTGGTGGAGTCGGGCCGGCTGCTCACCGCCGACGAGGACGACATCGCGCGCCGCGCCGGCGACGAGGCGCGCCGGCTCGCCCGTATCGCGGCTGACGGCTGACGGCTGAGCAGCTGACCGGGCTGAACCTTCCTGGGGCCGAGGGCGGTCGGCCCCGGCCCGGGTCAGCGCAGGGCGCTCTTGGCCCGCCACTCCTCCCAGCCGACGTTCCAGTCGCCGAAGCCGTTGTTCAGCGCCACCCGCCCCTTGGTCTCCGCGCCCTTGACCTCGAACGGGTCGCCGACCTGAGCGTGCTCGTAGAGCCATGCGGCGTTGGCGTCGCTCATGCCGATGCAGCCGTGGCTCTTGTTGGCCTTGCCGAAGTAGGCGGCGTTCCAGGGCGCGGCGTGTGCGTACGTACCCGACCAGGTCAGCCGCATCGAGTAGTCGACCGTCTCGTCATAGGCGTTGCCGAGGCCGACGGTCTCGGAGTTCATCCGGATGGTGCCCTCCTTGGCCATCAGCACCTCCGTGCCCCGCCAGGAGCCGGTGTCGGCGCCGGGGGTGCCGCCGGAGACCGGGAAGGTCTTGACCACCTTGCCGTCGCGCTCCAGGGTGAGTTGCTTGCTGTCGAGGTCGACCTTGACCACCTGCCGGGCGCCGACGGTGAAGCCGAGCTTGTAGTCGCGTACGAACCAGCCGCCACCCGCGCCCGAGTCGGTGCCGTTCAGCCGGGCGTCCAGGGTGACCCGGGTGCCGGGCCGCCAGTACTCCTTGGGCCGCCAGTCCACCCGGTCCTTCCCCGACCAGTCCTTCATCCAGCCCCAGGAACCCTCGGTGTGGTTGGAGGTGGTGACCTTGAGCTGCTTCTCCACCGCGGCCTTGTTCGCCACCGGGCGGTCGAAGACCAGCGAGATCGGCTGCGCGACGCCCACCGTGGTGTCACCGCCCGGCCGCCAGTCCACCTTGTTGACCAGGCCGGCCGCGGCGGTGGTGAAGGTGGACTTCGCGTTTCCCGCGGCCCCGCCCTCGGCGCGGGTGGCCGCCTTGACGGTGTAGGTGGTGCCGGGCGCGGCGTTGCGGTCCGAGGTCCAGGTCCGGCGGTCGTCCGACACCGTGCCGCCGAGCCTGCCACCGCGGCCGTCGGTGACGGTCACCGAGGCGAGGGTGCCGCCGCTCGCGGCGACCTTGACCGGCTCGCCCGCCTTCCGGGGCGTGACGGTGACCGTCACCGCCCTGCCGCCGCCCGAGCCCCCGCCGCCGACCTTCGCGTCCGCCTTCGCCGGGGCCGACCCGCCGGAGGAGCAGCCGGTCAGCGCGGCGGTCAGCAGGGCGGCGGCGGCCGTGGCCGCGGCGGTCGTGGTCGCGGGGCGCACGCGTATCTGGCGCAACGGAAACCTCCGTGAGAGCCGGGGAGATGACGGGACGCTCGGGACTCTAAGCCGCGAAAAGCCCGGGAATCGGCCTTAGCGGCCCATGTGACAGCAGCTGCAGAGGAACGGTCATGGTCCGGTCACATTCGCCGTTCGCCGAGCGGCGCCTTGGCGTCTGGTGCCCGGCGTCAGGACGGCACCTTCGGGGCCACTGCGGCGGCGAAGGCGGCGGCCTCCCCGCACAGATCCGATGAGGATCCGTCGTCGGACGAGACGTACACGTACGCCTTGCCGAACGAGGTGGGCCACTGCACCGTGCACCCAGCCGTGCCACTATCGCTGACCGACGCGGACTGCAGACCGTGCACGGTGGTCGGAGTGGGCTCCGGCGAGGTGGGGATGTCGGTGGTGCTGTAGTCGAGCAGGAAGGTGAGGGATTCGAGGTCGGTCCAAGCGCACATCCTGCGTCCGGGCGGGAACGGGGTCGAAACCGCGGAGGGGTCCAAGGACAGGTCCGCGGTCGCGGCCGCAGGCGCGGCGAGGGCCGCGCAGGGGTCGGGGAGCGCGCTCGCGCCGGGTGCGGCGGACGGTGCAGACGGGGTGCTGCCACGGCCCGGGGCGCCCCGGCCGTGGGCCTGATCGTCGCTGTCCTGCTGCCCCAGGAAGACGACCACGCCCACGAGCAGCACCAGGACGGCGACGACCACGATCAGCGGGCGCCGCGGTCCGGCCCCCGGTGGCGGGAGGGCCGGTCGCAGCGGTGTCACCCAGTCCTGCCGGTCCGCGTCCCACTGGGGCATGCCGGTCCCCGCCCTCAGCCCTGGCCGCCGAGGAGTTGCAGGATCTGCTGGACGACTGCGGTCGCCGCGGCGAGCCCCGCCACGCCCGCCGTGCCGAGCTCGATGCGGTCGCGCAGCCGTTGCAGACGGTCCCGCCGTACCTGCCCGGTGGTGTCGATCTCCTCCTCGGCGTCGGCCAGCTGAGCATCGATCTCCGACGTCTCGTCCGTCGGGTTGAGCAGGGGCAGCTGCCGGCGCAGGGTGCCCAGGGCCGCGCGGAGTTCCGGCGGCGCGTCGATCGCCGACTGTGTCGAGGCGTCCACCGCCCTGGCGTCCGCCCCCGCCGCCGCGGCGCCGCCGGCCATGACGCCGATGCTGATCCCACCGGGGGGACTCGGCGGTACGGAGGGGCCTCGGGCCCCGGGTGGCTGCGGGAGCGGTGGTGCCGGTGGGCCGTCCCGTAGCGAGCGGTCCTCGGCGGTGGCCCTGTCCCCGGCCGCGACCGCGCCACCGGTCAGCACACCGATGCTGATCCCGCCACCGCCACCGCCACCGCCACCGCTGCTGCTGCCGCTGCTGCCGTTACCCCGGCCCTCCTCGGGCTCTTGGTCCTCGGTCGTCATGTCGTGCTGATGCCTTTCTCCGCCGTGGTGCTGAGGTATTTCGCCGAGCTCCGCTCGCCCGTCGCCACCGCGCCACCGCTCATATCGCCGATGAACACTCCGCCCTCACCCACGTTGATGATGTAGTGGTCGAAATCGCCGGTCTCGTAGCCCTTGTTCCGCAGCGCCTCCTGCACCCCGTTGGCGATCCGGTCCTGCAGGGTCTTCACATACCGGCTGATGTCCATCTCCTGGAACAGGGAGACCTCCTCCACGCTCCCCAGCTCCCGCACCGAGGCGACCGGCGCGTCCGGTGGGGCGTACTGCGGTGTCGTCAGCCAGGTCCGGAAGGCGGACAGGCACGTCTGGACCAGCCAGACCCCGGCGGCGAATCCCGCCGAGGGGCTGCTCAGCAGGGCCTGGACGGCGTCGCGCAGGCCGTACTGGCGCTGCGCCGCGATCACATCGACCGACTTGTACTCCGGGCGTACGGGCGTCAGGACATGCGGGGCGACCTCGAGCACCAGCATCCTGCCCTGGGTGTGGACGCGGACCAGCATGCATACGGCGACCTGCTCGTCCCAGGCCCCGACCCGTACCCGCAGAAAGTGCCGGCGGGCCTCGGCGCCCTCGCCGACCGCCTGGTCGAGATGGGCCTGGACGGTCTCGGGATCGCGGTCCAGCTGATCCCGCTGCGGCCCGGCCGGCAGATAGACCAGCTCATCGACCTGGAGGGAGCGGAGCCGGTCCCGGCTGGTGGCCGCGGCCGAGGTGCGCAGGGCCGCCAGCCGCGGTTTGATCAGCTCGACGAGCTCACGGCCGGTGAGGGGCGCGAGGGGCGCGCCCTCGCCCTCCGGCGTCCCGGACGGGGCGGGCGCAGCTCGTGGCGGGGCGGGCTCCGGTCGTGGCGGGGGGTCGGCGTCCCCGCGCTCCCCGGGCGTTGCCCGCGCCCGGGTCCTCCCCTTCAACTCCATGACCACCGACCAGGGTTTGTACGGCGTGCCGGCGCCGACGAAGGGCCGGAACGGGTCGTAGATGACCAGCGGGGAGTACTGCTCACGCGCGATGGCCGCGCCGATCCGCCGGTACCGGTCGGAGGACGGTAAACGCGTATGCGGTCCTCGTGCGAAGGCGTCGCGGCTCAGCTGTTGGCGCATGACGGAGACGACGTGCAGCCGGTGCACCCACACCGGCAGCATCAGCAGAAGCGGGAACGCCACGGCGGCCCAGGGCCTGTGGCCCCGCTGCCAGGCGAGGGCCACGGCCACCGCGTACGACACCGTGAGCACGAAGGGCAGGACCGGCAGCACCGCCTTCCACCGGCCGCGGGTGGCCTCCTTGAGCACCGAGCGCCCGAGGGCGAAGAGGGAACTCCGGCGCCCGCGCGCGGCCCAGGCGGCGAGGCAGATCAGCCCGTACCCCAGGAACCAGGGGATGGGCAGCGTCGTCTGCGAGCCGATCTCGAGCACGTCGAGCGCGATGAACGCCGCCCAGAGGGCGAGCAGCGCCAGCGCGGTCTGCGTCTCCCGGCGGTGGGCCCGCAGTGCGTGGGCGAGGACCGGCAGCGCGTCGAAGCCGAGCGAGGGCGCGATCGTCCGCTCCTCGTGTTCGACGAGCTCTTCGATGATGTTGCGGCGGAACTGCCCGTCGAAGTACACCCCCGCGCAGAGCAGCCGGGTGGCCTCGCTCCGGCCAGGGTCTGACAGTAACGCGGCGGACTGTCCGGACCCAGGCACTCGGATACCCCCTGATCGAATGTGCTACCGAGCAGTATGTCGTCCGGCCGACGGACCGGGAAGCGGATCGTTCGGGAATGGCATATCCCGCCTCCCGAGGCCGACTCGGACGACGCGTCCGACCTGGCCTTTCGCCATGTGCGGACGTACGTACGGGTAGGTACGGCGATCGGCCGCCGTGTGACGGTGACCGCACAGGAACGGTCATCGTCCGGTCACCCTCGCCGAGCGGCGCGGTCATGGACGGCTGTGAATCTTCCTCGCGTTCCCATCAACGGCACCCGAGGAGGCGCAGTGTCAGCGCTGCTCGTGACGGCGGGCCCGCGTCCGCGGCAAGCCCGGCTGGGGCCCGTCATCCCCGAGGCGTACCGCGCCTTCCTGGCGTCCCGCACCGGCTCCGCCCTGGGCCCCGGCTTTCTGCAGTGCCCGTCCTGGGCCGCGGTGAAGGACGGCTGGCAGGCCCAACTGCTCGGCTGGGGCCCGGATACCGGCCCCGGGGCGGGGGAGAGTCCACGCGAATTGAACGGTGTCGCGCTGGTGCTGCTGCGCCAGCTGCCCGGCACCCGGAAGTACTTCGCCTATCTGCCCGAGGGGCCCGTCGCCGACTGGACCGACCCGGACATCGACGGCTGGCTCGACCCGCTGCTGCGCCATCTGCGCGCCTCCGGCGCATTCGCCGTCCGCATCGGCCCCGCACCCGCCCACCGCAGCTGGACCGCCGCCGCGCTCAAGGCGGCCACCGGCCCCGGCCGTCATCTGCCCGACGTCCTCACCTGCCAGGTCGACCCCCTGGGCACCGTCGTCACCGAACGGCTGCGCGCCCGCGGCTGGCGCCGCTGCGGCGACGACGGAGACGGGGCCGGGGACGCGCAGCCCCGCTATGTCTTCCGCGTCCCGCTGGCCGGCCGCACCCGCGAGGACCTGTGGAGCGGGCTCAACCAGGAGTGGCGGCGGAACATCCGCCGGGCCCACAAGTCGGGCGTACGGGTGGAGCTGGGCGGCCCCGCCGAACTCCCCGAGTTCTACCGGCTGCTGCGGATCACCGAGGAGCGCGACGGCTTCCGCCTCGGCCGCTCACTGACGTACTACGAGCGCCAGTACGCGGCCCTCAACGCCGAGGCGCCGGGCCGGATGAGGCTCTACCTCGCCCGGTACGAGGGCGAGATCCTGGCCGCCCACACCATGATCACGGTCGGCCGGCGGGTCTGGTACCAGACCGGAGCCTCCGCCGACCACCGACGCGAGGTACGCCCCTCCAACGCCCTGCAGTGGCAGATGATGCTGGACGCTCACGCCCAGGGCGCGGAGGTCTACGACATGCGCGGGGTACCCTCCACACTCGACCCCGACGAACGGCCGTTCGGGCTGATGCGCTGGAAGCTGGGCACCGGAGGCCAGGTCGTCGAGACGCTGGGGGAGTGGGAGACACCATTGAGCGGCACCGCCAACCACGCGCTCCACCGCGCCTTCCAGCTCTACCTGGCCCGTCGATGAGCGCCCCCGCGAACCCGGTGGGCCCGGCGGGTCCGGTGGGCGCCGCGGGCCCGCCCGGCCCGGCGGCGTCGCCGACCTCGGTGGCCGGCGCGACCTCGACGGAGCCGCCCGCCGAGCGGCCCGCCTCCGTGCTGCGCAGCGGGGCCGTCATGGCGGCGGGGTCCTTGGTCTCGCGCGCCACCGGATTCGTACGCTCCGCCGTCGTCGCCGCCGCGCTCGGGGTCGGGCTGGCGGCCGATGGGTACGCGGTCGGCAATTCCGTGCCCAATATCGTCTACACGCTGCTGCTCGGCGGTGCGCTCAACGCCGTGTTCGTGCCCGAGCTGGTCAAGGCCGCCAAGGAGCACGCGGACGGTGGGGCCGCGTATACCGATCGGCTGCTGACCGTCTGCACCGCGGCCCTGTTGCTGATCACCGTCGGGGCGGTGTTCGCCGCGCCCGCCATCGTCGCGGCGTACACCGACTACACGGGCGGGCAGGCCACGATGACGGTCGCCTTCGCCCGTTACTGCCTGCCGCAGATCTTCTTCCTCGGGCTGTTCACTCTCCTGGGCCAAGTGCTCAACGCCCGGGGCCGGTTCGGCGCGATGATGTGGACCCCCGTCCTCAACAACGTCGTCGTCATCGCCGTCTTCGGCCTGTATCTGGCGACGGCCGGCACCGGGGGCACGCTCACCCCCGGCGAGACCGCGCTGCTCGGCTGGGGCACGACCGCGGGCATCGCCGTCCAGGCGCTGGCGCTGCTGCCGTCGCTGCGCGCGGCGCGCTTTCGCTGGCGGCCGCGGTTCGACTGGCGGGGCAGCGGGCTGTCCCGGCCGCTGCGTTCGGCGGGGTGGCTGGTGCTGCTGGTGTTCACCAACCAGCTCGCGTACTGGGTGGTGACCTGGCTGGCCACGATGGCCGGGGAGCGCGCGGCGGCCGCGGGGACCGACGGCGCCGGATTCAGCGCGTACAACAACGCGTATCTGCTGTGGGCCGTGCCGCACGGGATCGTGACCGTCTCGCTGGTCACCGCGCTGATGCCGCGGATGAGCGGGGCGGCGGCCGACGGTGACACCGCGGCCGTGCGGCGGGACGTCTCGTACGCCCTGCGCAGCAGCGCCGCCGCCGTCGTACCGGCCGCCTGTGCGCTGTTGGCGCTCGCCGAGCCGGTGATGGCGGTGGTCTTCCAGTACGGCAGGACCGGCGCGGACGATATCGCGGTGATGGCGGGGGCGCTGATGGCGTTCGCCCCGGGGCTGGTGGCCTTCTCCGGGCAGTACGTCCTCTCGCGCGCCTTCTACGCGCTCTCCGACACCCGCACACCCTTCTTCCTGAACCTGGTGATCTCCGGGCTCAACGCGGGGCTGTCCGCGGCCACGTATCTGCTGCTGCCCGCGCGTTGGGCGGTGACCGGTATGGCCGGGGCGTACTCGGCGGCGCTGTTCGGGGGCTGGGCGGCCACCGCGTACGTACTGAACCGCAGGCTCGCGCCCACACCGGGCGAGCGGGGGCGGGCGCGGCGCGGCGGGCTGTGGCGCTCGTCGTCCGTGGCCGCGCTGGCCCGGCTGTTGCTGGCCGCCGTCCCGGCCACCGCGCTCGGCCAGTTCGCGGCCGGCCGTACGGCCCCGCTGGGCCCGCTCGCCGCCACCACCGTGGGTGTGGTGGCCATTCTGCTGGTCTTCGCGATCCTGGCCCGCCCGCTGCGGCTGACCGAAGTGGACGCCGCGCTCAAGGCCGTGCCCCGCAAACTGAGCCGCCGGACCTGATCGGCCGCCGGACCTGAGTCGCCGCCGCCTCACCTGCCGAAATGGAATACTCCGCACATGCCACGCGTCCTTCTCATCGAAGACGACCCCTCCGTCCGCGAAGGGATCGAACTCGGCCTGCGCCGCCGCGGACACGATGTGCGCACCGCCGCCACCGGGGAGGCCGGGCTCACCGCCATCCGCGAGTTCGGGCCGGATCTGCTGCTCCTGGACCTGATGCTGCCCGGTATCAACGGAGTCCAGGTGTGCCGCCGGGTCCGCGAATCCAGCCAGCTGCCGATCATCATGCTCACCGCGCGCGGCGACGACTTCGACGTCGTGGTCGGGTTGGAGGCCGGGGCCGACGACTACATCGTCAAGCCCGCCCGCACCGAGGTCATCGAGGCCCGCATCCGGGCCGTGCTGCGCCGGATCGAGGAGCCCGGGGGCCGCCCCGCCGTCGAGTTCCACGGCGATCTCGCCATCGACCGCGCCGGGCTGGCCGTGTCCAAGGCCGGGGAACGCCTCGCGCTCGCGCCCTCCGAGCTGAAGCTCCTGCTGTATCTGACCGCCGCGCCCGAGCAGGTCTTCAGCCGTCAGCAACTGCTCGAACAGGTCTGGGAGCACAGCTACCACGGCGACGCCCGCCTGGTCGACGCCTGCGTACGGCGGCTGCGCCACAAGATCGAGGACGTGGCCGGCAGCCCGCGCTACATACAGACCCTGCGGGGCTTCGGCTACCGCTTCGGACCGCTGTGAGCTCCCGTTGACCCGTTGGAGAGCCCGCATCGGGCTGCGCACCCGCCTCGTGCTCGCCTTCCTGCTGGTCGCCGCGGTCAGCGCGGGCACCACCGCGACCCTCACCTACCGCAAGGCGCGCACCGCGATCCTCGAACAGGCCCAGGACACCGCCGTCTCCTCCTTCCGGGACCGGGTCAGCGACATGGGCATCCCGCTGCCCGTCGAGTCCAAGTCCCTCCAGGAGCAGCTGCGCCAACTCGCCCGGCAGGGCAAGCCGCACCCCTGGGTGGTCTTCGCCGAGTACGGATCGGTCCGGGTCTCCTCCGGCACCAGCCCCGTCTCCACCGTCATCACCCCGCAGCTGCGCCGCGCCGCGCTCGCCAGCCCGCGCAGCGGCAGCTTCCAGCGCGTCGAGAAGCATGGCGACCCCTGGCTGACCGTCGCCGTTCCGACCGTCTTCCGGGCCGGGAAGACCGTACGCCCCACGGGCCTTGTGCTGTACGCGGTGATGCCGCTGACCGACGAGGAGGCCAACGTCCGGGCCATGGTCACCGCGGCCCGCGACGGGGCCCTGCCGGGGCTCGCGGTGGCGCTCGTCCCCGCGCTGCTGGCCGCGCGCAGTGTGCTGCGCCCGGTGCGCGATCTGCGGAAGGCATCACAGAGCATGGGCCGGGGCCGCCTCGACACCCGGATCCAGGTCAAGGGCAGCGATGAACTCGCGGACCTCGCCCGCACCTTCAACGAGTCCGCCGTCGCCCTGGAGCGATCCGTGGGCGAACTCCAGGACGCCGAGGCGCGCGCCCGCCGCTTCGCCTCCGATGTCTCGCATGAGCTGCGCACCCCGCTCGCCGGGATGCTCGCGGTCACCGAGGTCCTGGACGAGGACGCCGCCCGCCTCGCCCCCGACACCGCGGCCGCCGTCCGGCTGATCAGCGCGGAGACGGGCAAACTCGCGGTCCTCGTCGAGGACCTGATGGAGATCTCCCGCTTCGACGCCGGGGCCGCCGAGCTGAACACCGACGAGGTCGACGTCGCGCAGACCATCCGCAAGACCCTGACCGGCCGCCACTGGACCGATTCCGACGAGATCGTCACCGACCTGCCCGACGGCATCCGGGCCCGGCTCGACCCCCGCCGTTTCGATGTCGTCGTCGCCAACCTCGTCGGCAACGCGCTGCGGCACGGCGCCGCGCCGGTCGTCGTACGGCTGCGGCTGGAGCCGGGAACGGAGAAGGGGGCGGGGGCGGAATCGGGAGCGGGCGGTGAGGGGGCGCGGCTTGTCACCGAGGTGGCCGACAGCGGCCCCGGTATCCGCCCGGAGGCGCTGCCGCATATCTTCGACCGCTTCTACAAGGCGGAATCGGCCCGCACTCGGTCGGAGGGCAGCGGCCTCGGCCTCGCCATCACCCAGGAGAACGTATGGCTGCACGGCGGCACGATCCGGGCCGCGAACGGCCCACAGGGGGGCGCCGTCTTCACTGTGGAGATCCCCCTGATGGGCACGGCTGGGGAGGTGACGGTGTGAAGCGCCTGGACCGCCTGAGCCGCCTGGGCCTTCCCGTGGTGGCGGCCGTGTTGCTGACGGGCTGCGGGCTGCGGCAGAGCGATGTCATCGAGGCCGGCGGCCCGGCCACCGTCACGGTCTTCCCCGACGCCGAGCAGCGGCAGATCCTCTTCTTCGTCTCCTCGGAAGGCCGCCTCACTCCGGTGGCCGGGGGAGTCTTCGTGGACCGGGAGGGGGAGTACGACGGGAAGGTGCCGGGCGAGACGGCCCTCATGATGCTTCTCGCCGGCCCGAGCGCGAAGGCGCGCGCGGCCGGGCTCCACACGGAGCTGCCCCGGTCGGCGGGGCACATCGAGATGGAGTCGGGCACGGACCAGGTGCTGGTCCGTGTCCCGGTCGCGGTGCGGAGGCTCGGAAAGACCGCCGTGCGCCAGCTGGTCTGCACGGCGGCGTATGCGGAGGGCGGCGACGGCACCGCAGAGGTGACCGTCGCGGGCGACGACGGCAGGCTCCCGCCTGCCCACTGCGACGCGTGACGCCGCAGGGCGATGTGCCCCGACCCCTGGAATTCGCCCGACGGGTGGGGCACACAGCCCGGTGCGCGGCTCCGGCTCAGCGCAGCAGCTCGTACGCCGGCAGCGTCAGGAACTCCGCGTAGTCCTCGTCCAGCGCGACCTTGAGCAGCAGATCGTGGGCCTGCTGCCAGTTGCCCGCGGCGAACGCCTCCCCCCCGATCTCCTCGCGGATCGCCGTCAGCTCCTCCGCCGCGATGGTGCGGACGAGACCGGCCGTCGCCTTCTCGCCGTTCTCGAAGACGACACCCGCGTTGATCCACTGCCAGATCTGGGAGCGGGAGATCTCGGCGGTGGCGGCGTCCTCCATGAGGTTGAAGATGGCGACCGCGCCCAGGCCGCGCAGCCATGCCTCGATATAGCGGATGCCGACCTGGACCGCGTTGCGCAGCCCCGCCGAGGTGGGCTTGGCTTCCAGGGAGGCGACGTCGATCAGTTCGGCCGCGGTGACCTGGACGTCCTCGCGCAGCCGGTCCTTCTGATTGGGCTTGTCGCCGAGCACCGCGTCGAACGAAGCGCGGGCGATCGGGACCAGGTCGGGGTGGGCGACCCACGAGCCGTCGAAGCCGTCGTTCGCCTCGCGGTCCTTGTCGGCCCTGACCTTCTGATACGCGACGGCGTTGACCTCGGGGTCGCGGCGGGAGGGGATGAAGGCCGCCATGCCGCCGATCGCGTGGGCGCCGCGCTTGTGGCAGGTGCGCACCAGCAGCTCGGTGTAGGCGCGCATGAAGGGGGCGGTCATGGTGACGGCGTTGCGGTCGGGGAGGACGAAGTCGGGCCCGGCGTCACGGAAGTTCTTGACGATGGAGAAGAGGTAGTCCCAGCGCCCCGCGTTGAGCCCGGAGGCGTGGTCGCGCAGCTCGTAGAGGATCTCGTCCATCTCGTACGCGGCGGTGATGGTCTCGATGAGCACGGTGGCGCGGATGGTGCCCTGGGGGATGCCGAGGTGATCCTGGGCGAAGACGAAGATGTCGTTCCAGAGGCGGGCCTCGAGGTGCGACTCGGTCTTGGGGAGGTAGAAGTACGGGCCCTTGCCCTGGTCGAGCAGGCGCTGGGCGTTGTGGAAGAAGTAGAGCCCGAAGTCGACGAGGGCGCCGGGCACGGCGCGGTCGCCGGCCCGCAGATGGCGCTCGTCCAGGTGCCAGCCGCGCGGCCGGGCGACGACGGTGGCGAGCTCTTCGGCGGGGCGCAGTGCGTACGCCTTGCCCTCGGGGGTGGTGAAGTCGATGCGGCGCTGGTAGGCGTCGATCAGGTTGAGCTGGCCGTGGACGACGTTCTCCCAGGTCGGCGCGGAGGCGTCCTCGAAGTCGGCGAGCCAGACCCTGGCGCCCGAGTTGAGGGCGTTGATGGTCATCTTGCGGTCGGTGGGGCCGGTGATCTCCACCCGGCGGTCGTCGAGCGCGGCCGGGGCGGGGGCGACGCGCCAGTCGGCGTCCTCGCGGATGTGGGCGGTCTGCGGGAGGAAGTCAAGGGTGCCGGTTCGGGCGATCTCGGCGCGGCGTTCGGCACGGCGGGCGAGCAGTTCGTCGCGGCGCGGGGTGAAGCGGTGGTGGAGCTCGGCCAGGAAGGCCAGGGCCGAGTCGGTCAGCACCTCACCCTGCCGTTCCAGCGGCTCGGCGTCGACGATGGCCAGCGGGGACGGTGCTGGTGCGGACATGGGCGGTCACTCCTCGGGCGACACAGGGCGAGACATCTGGGCTTCTGCGACTTCTGCTTAGCGGATACTAATTTCCTCATGGCGGAACTTCAACGTTCTGTTGGACTCACTCCAGCCGTTTCAGGTCCTCGGGGGTGTCGATGTCATCGGGCCGGGCGATGTCGGAGCAGTCGACGAGCGTGACCTCCGGCTGATGCTCCTTCAGATAGGCCCGTGCCCCGCGATCGCCCACCGCACTCGCCGCGACCTCCGCCCACCGCTCGGCGCCGAACAGCGCCGGATGGCCCCGTCGCCCGTCGTACACCGCCGCGGCCAGGCACGACGGCCCGTCGTACGCCGCCGCCACCCGGGCCACCGCCGCGGCCCCGATCCCCGGCTGGTCCACGAGCATCACCAGCGCCGCCCCCACCCCCACCCCCGCCCCCGCCCTCGTATCGGCCAGCGAGGCGAGCCCGGCCCGCAGCGAGGAGCCCATGCCCTCGGCCCAGTCCGGGTTGTCGACCAGCGTGCACCCCGGGAGTTCGGCCTTGGCCCGTACGGCTTCGGCGGCCGCGCCCAGCACGATATGCACCGGTTCGCAGCCGCCCTCCCGCAGTGCCCGCACCGCGTGCTCGACCAGCGGTCTGCCACGGTGGGCCAGCAGCGCCTTCGGCCGCCCGCCCAGCCGCCTGCCCCCGCCGGCGGCCAGCAGCAACCCGGCGACCTGCGCTCTATCGTGCGATGTGTGATCTGTCGGCATTGCCTACCGCTCATCCCTTCTTGATCCCCCTATGTCTCCCCCTATCGCACCCGGTCTGATTTTCGCTCTCCGTATGGCGTGTCGCGCACAGAGTGGCGTTAACTGATCCGCGGCCTCTCGCGTCCGATCGACGCGTCCAGGGGTCATGGGGAGAAGGGGGCAGGCTTCGTGCAGAGGGGTGCGAGGGCGAGCAGGGCAGTCATGTCCGACGATCACATGAGACGCCGGGGGATGCCCGGCGCCTGGTCAGTGGAGGGCGCCGCGGTCGTGGAAGACAGGCGAGTGGCCGGCACCGAGGAGGATCCCAGAGCGGCGGAGCTGCGCCGGGCCGTCGCCCGGCTGCGGCGCGAACTCGCCGCCCACCCGGCCGACTTGCCGGACCGGGCCATAGCGGATGACGAGCTTGCCGCGCTGGACGCCATGGCGTGCGAGGGAGTGCCCGAGGTGCCCCGGCTGCGCCGCGCCCTGCTGCTCATCGCGGGCGCGCTCGGCTCGGTGAGCGCACTGGCGCCGGCGCTGAGGGGGGTGCGTGCGGCGATCGACCTGTTCGGCGATGTGCCGCAGGCAGGGGGGAGGGACTGAGGGGCGGGGCTTGAGTGGGCGCCGCCGGTACGGCTCGATACGGCACCGGCGGCGCGCCCGTACCGCCGCCGTCAGGCGGAGCCCGCGCTGGCGAGTGCGGTGGACAACTCGGCCGCGACCTCCTTGAGGATCGGCACGATGTCCCGTGTGGCCTCGTCCGTCACCCGCCCGGCCGGGCCCGAGATCGAGATGGCGGCCGCCGTGGGCGAGTCGGGCACGGACACGGCGAGGCAGCGCACGCCCATCTCCTGCTCGTTGTCATCTACCGCGTAGCCCAGCTCACGCACTTGCCGCAGCGCCTCCAGGAAGGCGTCCGGCGAGGTGATCGTCTTCTGGGTGGCGGCCGGCATACCGGTCCGGGCCAGCAGCGCGCGCACCTCGTCGGCGGGCGTGTCCGCGAGCAGCGCCTTGCCGACGCCGGTCGTATGCGGCAGCACCCGCCGCCCGACCTCGGTGAACATCCGCATCGAGTGGCGCGAGGGCACCTGTGCGACGTACACCACCTCGTCGCCGTCCAGCAGCGCCATGTTCGCGGTCTCGCCGGTCGCCTCCACCAGCCGCGCCAGATAAGGCCGGGCCCAGGTGCCCAGCAGCCGGGAGGCGCTTTCGCCGAGCCGGATCAGCCGGGGGCCCAGCGCGTAGCGGCGGTTCGGCTGCTGGCGTACATAGCCGCAGGCGACCAAGGTGCGCATCAGGCGGTGGATGGTGGGCAGCGGAAGCCCGCTGCTGCCGGAGAGCTCGCTCAGCCCGACCTCGCCCCCGGCGTCGGCCATCCGCTCGAGCAGATCGAAGGCGCGCTCGAGGGACTGGACGCCGCCGGAGTTGGCAGCGGCGGTCTTGGGCTCGGCGGACGGCACGTCGACGGTTCCTTTCGCGGCAGGTGAAACCGGCCCCCGTATGGCTGATTCGCCCCGGCCGACCGGCCAACGGGCAGCCTACCCGCCCCCGGCCGACCAAGTTCTGCGCTCCGAAAATCGCCTTCCATTCTATGGACGGCCGTCTTGTGCCGGGGGCGCGGCCGGTGGGGTCTTGACCCGGCGGGCGGCTCGGTGAACACTCCTGGAACAGAAAAGTGTTTCCGCTTTGCGGAAAAATCGTGCTGATCTGAAGAGTCTGCCCAAGGCTGAACCGAAGAGTCTGCCGAGAAGAGTCTGCTGAGAAACGGAGGGCGCGGGTGTCAGACGCGGATCCGGACCTGGACCTGGTGTTGCGCTCGACCCGCGTGGTGACCCCGGAGGGGATGCGCGCGGCATCGGTCGCCGTCTCCATGGCCGACGGAACGATCTCGGCCGTCCTGCCATACGACGCGGCCGTCCCGCCCGGGGCCCGCCTGGAGGACTTCGGGGACGACGTCCTGCTCCCCGGCCTCGTCGACACCCACGTCCATGTCAACGACCCGGGCCGCACCGAATGGGAGGGGTTCGCGTCCGCCACCCGCGCCGCCGCGGCCGGCGGCATCACCACCCTCGTCGACATGCCGCTCAACAGCATCCCGCCGACCACCACCGTCCGCGCGCTGGAGATCAAGCGGGCCGTCGCCCGCGCCGCCGCCCATGTCGACATCGCCTTCTGGGGCGGCGCCGTCCCCGGCAACCTGCGCGACCTGAGGCCGCTGCACGACGCCGGAGTCCTCGGCTTCAAATGCTTTCTGCTCCACTCCGGCGTGGACGAGTTCCCCCAGCTGGCCCCCGCCGAACTCGACGCGGCGCTCGGCGAGATCGCGGGCTTCGGCGGCCTGCTCATCGTCCACGCCGAGGACCCCCAGCTGATCGACCGGGCCCCCAGCCCCAGCGGCCCGCGCTACGCCGACTTCCTCGCCTCACGCCCGCGCGAGGCCGAGAACCGGGCCATCGCGGGACTGATCGAGCTCGCGCGGAAGCACGCCGCCCGCGTGCACATCCTCCATCTGTCGTCCGCCGAAGCGCTCCCCCTGATCACCGCCGCCCGGAGCGAGGGCATTGAGATCACGGTCGAGACCTGCCCGCACTTCCTCACCCTGAGCGCCGAGGAAGTCCCCGACGGCGCCACCGAGTTCAAGTGCTGCCCGCCCATCCGCGAGGCCGCCAACCAGGACGCGCTGTGGCAGGGCCTGGCCGACGGCACCATCGACTGCGTCGTCTCCGACCACTCGCCGTGCACCGCGGACCTCAAGGTCGGCGACTTCGGGCAGGCCTGGGGCGGCATCGCCTCCCTCCAGCTCGGCCTCCCCGCGGTGTGGACCGAGGCGCGGCGGCGCGGCCGTACGCTCCCGGATCTCGCGCGCTGGATGTCCACGGCCCCCGCCGCACTGGTCGGCCTCAAGCACAAGGGGGCCATCGAGCCCGGCCGCGACGCCGACTTCGCGGTCCTCGCGCCCGAGGAGACCTTCACCGTCGACCCGGCCGCGCTCCACCACCGCAATCAGGTGACCGCCTACGCCGGGAAGACCTTGTACGGCGTCGTGCGGTCCACCTGGCTGCGCGGCCGGAAGATCGCCGACCACGGCACCCCGACCAGCCCCACCGCACTCACCACTGACCCCACCGACCCCACTGGACCCACCAAATCCCCCACACCCCATGGCCGACTCCTGGAAAGGCAGCACCGCACATGACCGCGCCGATCCCCCGCTTCACCGGCGACGCGAGCCCGTACGGCGGCGGCGACCCGTACGCCGACTACCGCACCGCGGACCTCCCCTTCACCCATCTCGCGGACCTGGCCGACCGGCGGCTCGGCGGTAGCGTCATCGCGGCCAACGACGAGTTCTTCGCCGAACGCGAGAACCTGCTGCGGCCCGAGGCCCCGCACTTCGACCCCGAGGACTTCGGCCACAAGGGCAAGGTCATGGACGGCTGGGAGACCCGCCGGCGGCGCGGCGCCTCGGCCGAGCAGCCGCACCCCGCCGACGACGACCACGACTGGGCCCTGATCCGCCTCGGCGCGCCCGGCGTCATCCACGGCATCGTCGTCGACACCGCCCACTTCCGCGGCAACTACCCGCAGTCGGTCAGCGTCGAGGCGACATCGCTGGACGGCTCCCCATCCCCCGAGGAACTGCTCGCCGACGAGGTGGAGTGGACGGAGCTCGTCCCCCGCACCCCGGTGGGCGGCCACGCGGCCAACGGCTTCGCGGTCGCGGTGGCGCGCCGCTTCACCCACCTCAGGCTCAAGCAGCACCCCGACGGCGGAATCGCCCGCCTGCGCGTGCACGGCGAGGTCGCCCCCGACCCCGGCTGGCTCACCGCCCTCGGCACCTTCGACCTGGCCGCCCTGGAGAACGGCGGCGCGGCCGAGGATGCCTCCGACCGCTTCTACTCCCCGCCCGCCAACACCATCCAGCCCGGCCGCTCCCGCAAAATGGACGAGGGCTGGGAGACCCGCCGCCGCCGCGACCAGGGCCATGACTGGGTCCGCTACCGGCTCACCGAACAGGCCCGGATCCGGGCCGTCGAGATCGACACCGGCTGCTACAAGGGCAACGCGCCGGGCTGGGCCACGCTGTACGTCCTCGACGCCACCTCCGGCGCCGACCCGGCCGACCACGCGGCCCCCGGCTGGACCGAACTCCTGCCCCGCACCCGCCTCCAGCCCGACACCATCCACCGTTTTCTGCTCGACGCGGCCCCACCCGCCACCCACGTCCGCATCGACATCTTCCCGGACGGCGGCGTCGCCCGCCTGCGGCTGCACGGCACGCTCACGGAGGCGGGCGCGAGCCGGCTCGCGGCGCGCCATACGGAGCTGGGCGGGGGCTGACCGGGGCTCAGATGGGGTGATGGGGCGGGCACTTGAGGCCCGGGGGCGTTGTCGTACCTCCCCTATAAGGTGCCTGGCATGGAAGCCGTGGCCCTGGAACAGACCCTGCGCGATCACATCGACGATCTCGCCGCGTGGCGTGTCTACGGTGACCGGCTCGTGGAGCAGGGCGATGCCCGGGGCACGCTGATCCAACTGGAACAGCGCCGCGCGCGTACCCGCCCCGCCGATCGCGAGCCCCTGGCGCGCGAGATCGCCGCGCTCGTGGACGAGCACCAGCAGAGCTGGGACGCGGCGCTGCCGCCGGGGGTGACCGTCGTGGCGCGCCGGTACGGCTTCGCCACGACGGTCGCCGTCGAATGGTCCGACGACGCGCCCGGACTGATCGAGCAGGCCCTGCGGGAGCGCTTCGTGACCGCGCTGCGGATCACACCGCCCGCCGAGGCGGACGAGGACGACTGCGACGACTGGGACTACGACGAGGAGGAAGACGAGCTGACGCCGCCGCCCATCGAGGCCGGGGCTCTCGCGTCGCTCGACCTCAGCCGGCTCGTCGCGCTCGACCTCTCGTACCTCCGTATCGGCGACCCCGGCGCCAAGGCGCTCGCGGCGGCGACCGGGACGGGGCGGATCCGGGCGCTCGACCTGCGGTACTGCGGCGTCGGCGACACCGGGCTCGCCGCCCTCGCGGCCTCCCCGGGCCTCGGCGAACTGCGCCGTCTGCACCTCCAGAGCAACGGGCTCACCGCCGAGGGCGTGCGCTCGCTGCGGCGCTTCGTACACCTCACCGAACTCGACCTCCGCTACAACCCGATCGGCGCGGAGGGGGCGGACGCCCTGCTCGCGGCGCCCTTCATCGGCTCGCTCACACGGCTCCTGCTGTACCGCGCCGATGTCTCCGACGCGGGTGCGCAGAAGCTGGCGCTCGCCCCCGAGCTTCCGTCCGTGCTGCGCAGCTTTTGGAGGAGTGTGTGAGCGCCGAGCTCCGCGACCGTTTCTTCGCCCTGTCGACCGGCCAGGCCCCCGCCGACGATGTCGCCCGCTATCTCGCCGAGGTCGACGCGGTCGACACCGAGCCCGCCGCGACGCTCGACGGGCTCGGGATCTCCTGGCACCCGACGGTGCGGCACAAGGCGGTGCGCTTCGTCGACGCCGAGCGCATCGACGCCGATGTGCGCGAGCTGTTCGCCCGGCCCAGCGACGAGGCCCCGTACCTGGCCGCTGTCTTCGTCGACCCGCGCGAACTGTCGTTCCGTACCTTCGAGAACATCGTGCCGCTCGACCGTCTGCTCGCGGACACCCCGCTGGAGCTCACGCGGAGCGCGGAGCTCGCGGAGGGCGCGTACTCGTTCTCGCTGCGGCTCCCCGCCGACGCCCGCGGCCACCTCGAGCGCCTTGACGCGCTCAACCTCTACGTACCGCCGCTCAACGCCGGCTCACGCGGCGGCGAGCGCTTCATCTTCCACTCCGCGCTGCTCGCCGAAGCCCTCACCCAGGCGATGGCCAAGGCGCTGCCGCAGCCGCTGCGCGACGGCTTCTCGCATGTGAACCCGGTCTTCCGGTGCAACCGCTTCGAACCCGGGGACGCCAACTTCCACCGCCACCGCGACACCCCGTACTACGACGCCGAGCGCCACCACGTCTCCCGCTACACCCTCCTGCTCTACCTCACCGGCGGCTCGGCCACGCCCGCCCTCGATCTCACCGGCGGAGTGGCGCTCGCTGAGATCGAGCCCTTCACCTGCGTCATCTTCGACCAGCGGTACGAACACGAGGGCGCGCCCTACGACGACGGCCGCAAGGTCTTCCTGCGCAGCGAACTCATCTTCACCTTCACCGAGCCCGAGGTCACCCACGATCCCGAGATCGGCGCGCTGTTCAGCAAGGCCTGCTACTGGACCGGCGAAAGCGTCTTCGCCCCCGAACTCGCCCGCCACGCCGACGCCTACTACAACCAGGTAGCCGCCGCGCACTGGAGCGGCCTCACCCCCGGCGCCGACCGCGAGCCCTTCGTCCACAAGCAGTTCCGCGGTGTGCATTTCGTGGCGAACGGCTATGACTTCTGGTTCGCCAAGAGCGACAAGCTCTCACTCGCCGAGTGCGCCGCGATCACCCTGCTCGACTACTTCAACTGCAAACTCGGCGACACCTCCTTCCGCGCCCTGTGCGAATCGGAGGTGATCGAGACCGATGAAGCCGACGCCGACGCCGCTGCCTGGATCCCCGGCTTCCTTCAGGACAAGCGCGGCGATTCCGCCGTCCCGCCGATCGACAAGTCCCTCCTCTTCCCCGAACCGGAAGAAGCCAACAACGAGTGCTGCCCGTTCCACAGCTGGGCGGCCTTCGACGCCACGCGCAGCGAAGACGTCCTCGAGCTGTACACACAAGCTCAGACCTTCGCGAAGGCGCACATCATGCCGGCGCCCATCGTGATGCTCGGCGAAAATGTGCTCCTCGACCCTGACAAGTTCGTGATCCAGGGCAACGCCATCCATGTCCTCGGCAAAGAGTCACTGACCCCAGTGAACTTCGCCGCCTGCTGGAACGCCGGTGGCCTCCCGGGGAACTACATCGACATCGCGGCCACCGTCGACACGGCACACTTCCTCGTCCCGCCGATCCTCTTCACCGAGTCCGACGACTGCTATCACCTGCGGTTCGACTTCTTCCGCAACTCCTGGATGGTGAAGCACCAGCAGGTCACCATCCCGGTTCCGATGGTCCACGACGGGGTGTGCGACGACGGCGATCCCTACCCGTGGAGGTACGCGGTCGACGAAGTCCCGCTATTCACCGACGACGCCGACCGGGGGAAGGCGGACCTGTGGTGGGTGGACAACCCGGCGGTGGAGGACGAGATGCGCGGGGCGTTCGACTGACGCAACCTACAGGTAGCGGAGCCGTATACCCGGCCCGAGTTGATCGGTGCCCGTGACGACCTGGGTCCCGCCTACCTCGACGGTGAGGCGGGGGGCCGCCGGGCGGCCTGCCAGTGAGGACAGGTCCAGCGGGCCGGGATACGGGCCGTGGCACATGCCGAAGAACACCGAGGTGAGCGAGGAGATCGCGTGCAGGGGGCTGAGGTCGGCGGGAAGGACGCAGTCGTAAAAGCCCAGCTTCTTCACACCGAGACCGGCGGCCGGCAGGGCGCGAAGCCGCTCGGTCAGATCGAATCCAGCCAGACGTAATTGCCTGACGCCGGCGATCACGGCCGAGTCCGTCATTCCTCGCAGCCTCCCCGTGCCGTCCAGTGAAAGGTAGTCGAGTTGCGGTAGACGGTCGAGGAATCCCAGATGAGGATCGGCCGGAAGGTTTCCCAGCGCGAGGTGGTCCAGCGACTGCGGTAGTGGGATCTCGGTCAGCGGGGGCAGAGCCGACCAGTAGTTGAGATGCAGGTACCGAAGGCGGGTGAGCCCGCCCAACGCTTCGGCGTTCCTCAAGGAGCCGCTTCCGTTGAGCGTGAGACATTCCAGCTCTGGATGGTCGGCCAGTGGGCTGAGATCGTTCTCGTCCACGAGCCGAGGGATGGACAGCGAGATGAACCGGGGAAGTTCCTTCAATGCGGCAAGCCCGGAAGTGAACGGAAAGTTGATCCCTATCCTCCGCGCTGACCGCAGTCGCGTGGCCGCGCCCCACTGGCTGGGGTGGGAGAGCTGCAGAGAGATGTCATCCAGTGCAAGCTTGGCCAGCACGCGCCGGGCGTACTCATCGGGGTCGAAGTACTGCCAGGCTTGGACGAGTTCCCGATGGACGTCGATGCGCCCGTCCTCGGCGTAGCCATTGAGCAAGTCCAGCGCGGCCCCTCCGCCGATAAGCGCCGCGGTGCGCACCGCCGCGCTCGCCGCAGCCTCCGTCAGGCCGTCGAGCGAGCGCGGCAGCCTGCCCAGCACGGGATCCCCCACCGCAGCCAGCGACTCAGCGTCGCTGCGGCGCCGGGGCGGCACCAGCACGCCCAGATTCACGTCCAGCCGTTCGTCCAGCCCGACGGGCACCGACTCCATCGTCTCCAGGCAGGACGCCGCCAACAGCCGTAGCCCCCGCGCATGACGGCGCTCCGCCTCCGCGCGGTCGAGGATGCCGGTGATCAGCTCCTCCCGCTGGCCGCGGTTGGCGTGCCCGGCGGCCATGATGATGGTCTCGCGCCAGGTGTCCAGATGGGCCCGCTCGATCAGATTGCCGACGCGGTCCTCCTCCGCCGCTTCCTCGGCGGCCAGGTACTCCTGGAAGCTGCGGTGCAGGAAATCGATGCGGTCGTCGGCAGGGGCGCGGAGCACTCCCGAACGCGTCACCAGATGCTCCAGAGCCTGCCCGCCCTCAACCTCCAGATGGCGCATCGACCTCAGCTTGGCCGCCACGTGGTCGAGCGCTTTCTCGCGGGCGATCTCGCTGCGGTTGTTGTCCGACAGCCGCCAGGCCAGATCGCGCAGCAGGCACAGCTTGTCGGTGAGGCTCAGCCGTACGTCCAGGGCGCTGGGTACCCCGCGCTCCGCGTCACGGCGCTGCACCAGCAGCTCCAGGGCGATCCGGTACAGCTCCATGCGGTTTCGCGGCAGTCGGCTGCGCCGCCCCAGGTGGAGCGCGCACAGCAGGGCGGCCAGCAGTGGGTTCGCGGCGAGCGCGAGCAGATGGGGGCGGTCCTGGAGGCTGGCCACGAGCGCCCGTTCGTAGTGCGGCAGCTCTTCCGGCGCGCAGGGCGCCTCGCCGGAGTGCAGCTGTACGGCCTGATGCCACTGCTGGACGAAGGCGCGCAGGTCGGCGGGGGTCATCCGTTCAAGACCGACCGGGGCGAAGCCCTCCGACCGCAGCCAGTCGCCGCTCGCGGCGGTCGGCCGGGTCGTCACCACGGCGCGGGTGTCCGGGTAGGCGCTGAGCAGCAGCCGGAGCCAGTCGCGAACCTTGCGCCGTTCGCTCGCGACGAGTTCGTCAAGCCCGTCGACGAGGAGCAGGACCCGGCCCGCCTGGAACTGGCGGTCGACCCACGCGGCGGGCATGTGGCCGGTCAGCGGCCCGGCGGTGACGTCCAGCAGCTGTTCCAGGCGCGGCAGCTCGCGCGTCGCGTAGTGGCGGAGCTTGACGAGGACGGGGACCAGGCCGTTCCAGTCGGCCAGATCGCCGCCGAAGGAGCCCCGCGCCGCGGTGACGGCCAGCCAGTTGAGCAGCGTCGTCTTGCCGGAGCCCGCTTCCCCGCGCAACAGCACGCGCGGCGACTGTTTGAGCGCCGCCTCGACCCGTACGCTCGCCGACGACTCCTGCTCGGCCGTGTCCCATGCGCCGATGCCGGTCCGTAACCGGTCGGCGGACCCATGGCCGGTCCGCCGGGCCGACCGCCCCTCGTCCGTGCTGACCCGCAGACTGATGTAGGCGACGGACAGCTTGGTGCGCGGAGCCTGCCCCGCCGTGAAGCTGAACAGCTCCACCTCGTCCATGGTGCGGCTGATGAACTCCAGATACTCGTGACGGAAGGCGGCGTCCTGATCCGCGCCCTGCGGCGCGTACAGCGACCTGACGGGCAGCCGCTCCAGCACCCGGCTCAGCTCCGAGCCGAGCTCGCCGACCCGCCCCAGCAGCTCGGTGACGCCGCGTTCGGTGAAGACCGGGAGGCGGCGCAGGGTCTGTACGTAGCAGTCGCAGCACTCGGCCAGCAGCAGCTCGTAGAAGCGCGTCTCGACCTCGTCGAGGCCGGTCGGCGGGGGAGCGGCGGTACGGACGCGCCGGGCGAGCTCGGCGGGGTTGGCATCGGATCCGAGGATCGCGGCGTCGGACAGGTCCGCGCGGGCGAAGGCCGCCGTCACGGCGTCGAGTGCCGCCTGCCGTCCGCCCTCGTCCAGGCCGCGGAACTCATGCCCGCAGATCGGCTCGAGCCGCGCCGCGACCGCATCCGCGATCTGCTCGAACTGCCGCTCCACGCCCCGCTGGGCCCGCAGCCCCGGTATCCGCCGCCGGATCAGCGCGGACATGTCCATCCGGCTCTCCTGCTCGCGCGTACGCGGGTCGAGCCACATCCGGACGGCGCGCGTCGCCAGTGTCCGCCCCAGGTTGATCGCCGCGACCTCAGCGCTCACGCCACTCCGCCCCTTCGAGGTGATCGTCGAGTACCAGGATTCCCACGTACCAGGATTCCCCTGAGGGGTGGCGCGCGTCACATCGACCTCATGTCACGTTCGGCCGGGCTGCTCGCATCCCGTGGTCGTCATCAGCAAATGAGGGAGGACGGAACGATGAGCGCACACCGTGTGGTGGTTCTGGGGGCGGGGTACGCGGGGATGGCCGCGGCGGTTCAGCTCGGGGCTCGGGTCAAGGGGCGCGAGGATGTGCGGGTGACCGTGGTGAACGCGCAGGAGCGGTTCACCGAGCGGCTGCGGCTGCACATGACGGCGACCGGGCAGCAGCTCGCCGAGCTGAGCGTCCCGGAGTCGCTGGAGGGGACGGGGGCGGAGTTTGTACGGGGCTGGGTGACGGCGATCGACGCCGACGCGAAGACGGTGCGGGTCGATGACGACCGGGTTCTGGAGTACGACACGCTGGTGTACGGGCTGGGCGGTGTGGCGGACACCTCGGCGGTACCGGGCGTCGAGGACTACGCGTACACCCTGAACAGCGCGCAGGACGCCGAGGTGTTGGCCGACCGGCTGGCGCGGCTCGGCAGCGGGACGGTGGTGGTCGGGGGCAGCGGGCTGACCGGGGTCGAGTCGGCCGCGGAGATCGCGGAGCGGCATCCGGAGTTGGATGTGGTGCTGGTGGGCCGGTCCGAGCCCGGTGCGGCCATGAACCCCAAGGCCAGGGCGTATCTGCAGGCCGCACTTCAGCGCCTGGGTGTCGAGGTGCGCAGCGGGGTCGAGGTGGCGAAGGTGCTGCCCGGCACGGTCGAGTTGGCGGGCGGGGAGAGCGTCGCCGCCGATGTGGTGCTGTGGACGAGTGGTACGCGGGTGTCGCCGCTGGCGGCTGCCGCCGGGCTGACCGTCGACGAGCGCGGCCGGGTCGTCACGGACACCGCGCTGCGGTCGGTGTCGCACCCCGAGGTGTACGCCGTGGGTGACGCGGCGGCGATCCGTCAGGGCTATGGCGTGATGCACGGGACTTGCCAAGGGGGCATGCCGACCGGTGTGCACGCGGCGGTGTCGATCGTCCGTGAGCTGAAGGGCAAGCAGCCCAAGCCGTTCCGCTTCGGCTACTACCACACGCCGGTGAGCCTGGGCCGAAACGACGCTGTTGTGCAGTTCACGCACCCCGACGACAGCCCCCGGCGGATATTTCTGACCGGCCGCTTCGCGGCCAGGTATAAGGAGACGGTGACTGCTTCGCCGTGGCCGACGTATGGCCGTATGAAGAAGATGCCCGCTTCGGGTGCGTTCTGGCCGCACGGTGGCCGCTTCACCCGGATCCGGGTGGCGCGGTGAGCCACCCTTTCCCGGACACCTCCCCGGACCCGTCCCTGGAACCGTCGCTGGGTCCCTTCGTGGGCCCCGACCAGCAGGTGTTCAATGAGCATCGCAGGCTGCTGTTCTCCGTGGGCTACCGCATCCTCGGTGTCGCGGCGGATGCCGAGGATGCGGTCCAGGACGCCTGGATCAAGTGGTCGGCCGCCGACCGTTCGCAGGTCGCCGACCCCAAGGCGTATCTGACGCGGATCGTGTCGAATGTCGCGCTGGCGCGGCTGCGTTCCACCCAGCACAAGCGTGAGACGTATGTGGGACCGTGGCTTCCGGAGCCGATCCTCACCATCGGCGACACTGCCGAGACGATCGCGGACGCCGAGTCGGTGTCGATGGCCATGCTGGTGGTGCTGGAGACGCTGAGCCCGCTGGAGCGCGCGGTGTTCGTGCTGAAGGAGGTCTTCGACTTCAGCCATGCCGAGATCGCGGAGGCGGTGGAGCGCTCCGAAGCCGCGGTGCGGCAGGCCGCGCATCGCGCTCGTGAGCATGTACGGGCCAGGCGGCCGCGCTTCACCGCGGACCGGGGGCGGCAGCGCGAGGTCACCGAGCGGTTCCTCGCGGCGGCGACCGGGGGTGACGTCAACGCCCTGATGGAGTTGCTGTCCCCGGACGTCACCCTGTGGACCGACGGCGGCGGCAAGGTCCGCCAGGCCATGCGTCCGGTCGTGGGCGCCGCCACGGTGGCCGCCTGGTTCGCCGCCATCGGCTCGGTCACCTACCAGGGCATCGAGCCCGCCGATATGAAGGTCGAACTCGTCGAGGTCAACGGCGGGCCGGGCGTGGTGTTCAGCGGGCCGGGGCGCGTGATCGCCACCGTCACCTTCGATTTCGACTCCGACGGCCGCGTCACCGCCATCCACAACGTGGCCAACCCCGACAAGCTCCGGGCCGTCGCCACCGGCACCGCCCATGACGTCGGGACCCATTGAGCCCGTGAGCCTGTGAGCCGTGTACGAGGTCACCCCGTCGGCTCGGGGACCCCGATCGGGTTGGGGAAGCGGAGGGCGGAGCCGCAGGCGGTCGCGAGCGGGGTCAGCAGTCCGACCAGGTCCGCCGTCTCGTCGGGGCCGAGCGTCTGCCAGGGGCGCTCGGCTGCCCGGTCCGTCGCCGCCTCCGCCGTACGCAGCGTCTCGCGTCCGGCGTCCGTCGCGGAGCCGTCCGGGGCGAGCAGGCCGCGTTCGAGCAGGCGGTGTTCGGCGGCCTGCCACTGCAGATCGGTCCAGCCGCGCACGGGCTGGAGTTCGGCGCGGGGGAGGTCCACCGCGGCGCGGAGCGCGAGCGTTTCGCAGCCGTCGAGGCCGGCGGCGACGAGGGCCGCGACATGGCCGTCGCCGCGGTGTTCGCGGAGCACGGTGGTGGCGTGCCAGAGGCGTTCGAGGGGGGCGTCGGGGAAGTCGAGCGAGCCGTTCGCGGCGGCCAGTACGCGCCCGGCGCCGTCCAGGTCCGCGGCGCGCTGGGCCAGGGCCTCGGCGGCCCGCTCCACCTCGCGTTCGCGCCCGGCGAGCAGCCGGGCCAGCGAGGCCGCGGCGCCGGCCCGGCGCAGCTCCAGGGCGCGCTCGGGGGTGACCAGGGCCCAGATGGCGGGGAGGGCGCGGGCCACCATGGGCGGGGCGAAGCTGAAGAAGGCGGCCACGACGGGCTCCGGCCCGACCGGGCCGAGGGGCGCCGCGCGGCCCGCGAAGTAGCCGCGCCAGAAGCCGCGGAGGCCCGCGTCCTCGTACGCGGCCAGCGCCTCCGGCGCGAAGTACGTGACCGCGTGGATCGGCTCGAACAGGGTCCACATCGTGCGGGCCGTCGCCGCCGGGGTGGATTCCACGGTGGTGCTCCCTTCGGGGTCGGGGCGGGTCATCACAGGCCGTGCTCCCCCATCGGCGGGAAGCGCCGGGTTCGCGCGTCTGGGTCGGATGGGTCAGATCTCCGGCTTGGGTTCCGGTTCCGGTTCCGGCTCCGGTGTCGGTTCCGGATCCGGCTCGCGGACGATCGCGAGGATCGTCAGTGCGGTCCGCGCCAGTTCCTCGTCCCCGCGCACCGTGGCCCGGCGCCGCGCCTCCCGCGGCGTGATCCCGCGTGTGGCCAGCCGCCACAGCGTGTCCGCGGCGAGTTCGATCTCGGCGGTCGCCGGGGTGGTGGGGTGGTCGTCCGGGGTGGCGGGGGTGCGGAGCGCCCAGCGGTCGTCCTCGCGTACCGCCGTCCACGCCCCGCCGGCCGGGCCGGGCACCAGGACCCGTACCACCGCGCCGGCGTGGGCCGGGTGGGCGCGCAGGGTGTGCGGGAGGGCGCGCAGAAAGGCGTCGAGCACCGGGTGCAGCAGTTCGGGGCCGGTGGCGCCCGGCCGGTCCACGGCGTCGCGGATCTGCTGCTGGTGGACCCAGAACTCGGTGTACTCGCGGGCGGTGTCCAGCCAGTTCGGGGCGGGCGCCCCGGGGGCCGCCCAGGACACGTCGAGGCCGGCGGGCGCGGTGGGGTCGAGGCCCGCCCAGAAGTCGTCGAGCCGCGGGCCGAGCGTGGCCAGCAGCTCGGTCAGCACGCGCGGGCTGAGCTGCCGGGATGCGCGGACGAAGTCCTCGTTCGTCCGCGTGATGAACCGCGGCAGCGTCTCGCCGGGGCCGAACGGCGGCCCCCGGTGCCCGTCGCGGCCGCCGGACAGCCTGCGGAGGTGATCGTGGAGGAGGTGGGCCACCACGTCGTGCACATCCCACCCGGGGCAGACGGTGGGGCGCCGCCAGTCGGCCGGGTCCAGGGCGGTCAGCAGATCGAGCAGGGCGCGGCGGTCGCGGGGGAAGAGGGGGCGTACGTCCAGGGGCGGCCCCAGCCGTGCCCAGTCCATGCCTGTGCCTGCGCCTGTCTCCATGATCGGGATTATTGTGCCGTCGGCCTGTGACCGCTATCGCGTTTTTCCGGTGGAACCCAGGGCTTCGGGTCGAACGTTGAGCAGGCGTTCCCCTGTCCCTTTGCGGTATTTCCGCCAGGTCCGTACCGAGGAGTCCTGCTGTGACCCTGCGCCAAGAGATCGTCGGCAACGCCATGCAGATGGCGGTCTGCAGCCTCCAGCCCGGCCAGACCGTCTACTGCGAGGCCGGAAAGTTCCTGTTCAAGACGGCAAACGTGACGATGGAGACCCGGCTGTCCGGGCCCGGGTCGGGCGGCGGCCAGGCCGCCGGGGGCAACGGCGGCGGTGGCGGCGGCGGGGGGATGGGCGGCGGGGGGATGGGCGGCATGCTGCGCCAGGCCATGGGCACCGCGATGCAGGTGGGCCAGCGGGCGCTGGCGGGGGAGTCGCTTGCCTTTCAGTACTTCACCTCGACCGGCGGCGAGGGCACCGTCGGCTTCGCGGGTGTGCTGCCCGGGGAGATGCGCGCGCTGGAGCTGGACGGCGGCCGTGCCTGGTTCGCGGAGAAGGATGCCTTCGTGGCCGCTGAGTCGACTGTCGAATTCGGCATCGCCTTCCAGGGCGGCAGGACGGGCCGCAGCGGCGGCGAGGGGTTCATCCTGGAGAGGTTCACCGGGCGCGGCACGGTGATCATCTGCGGTGCGGGCAATTTCATCGACCTCAACCCCGCCGACTTCGGCGGCCGGATCGAGGTCGACACGGGCTGCATCGTGGCCTTCGAGGAGGGCATCCAGTACGGCGTCCAGCGCATCGGCGGGCTCAACCGCCAGGGCTTGATGAACGCCGTGTTCGGCGGCGAGGGCCTGTCCCTGGCCACGCTGGAGGGTGATGGCCGGGTGATCCTGCAGTCGCTGACCATGGAGGGCTTGGCAAACGCGCTGAAGAAGGCCCAGGGCGGCGACAAGCAGGGTCCGACGGGCGGGCTGTTCTCCACCCACGCGGGGTGACAGCTGCCGCGGGGTGACAGGACGGCCTGTGGACGGCCGGGCTATTTCGCTCCGGCCAGGTAGAACAGCAGGAAGAGGAACGCGGCGATGAAGTGGACGCCGACGAGGTAGATGAAGACGCGGATGGTGAGTCCCATCGGCGCCCGGTCCTCCTCCCGCACGGGCCCGCCGCGCGGCGCCGCCCCGTGCGCCGACCCGTCGCCGCCGGTCGTCGCGCCGCCGGTCGTTGCGCCGCCGGCCGTCGTGTGGTCCAGGGTGTTGTCGGAGTCCGTCATGGTGCCTGGTGTCTCCCTCCGCGGACGGCGTCGCCGAGACACAGGTCGGCCGTGCCGCTCTGCAGCAGCGTGTGGACGAACAGCAGATCCGTGCCGCCGGGTGAGGCGGCGGCTATGCGGTGCGGGGTCAGTGAGTCGAAGTGGGCCGCGTCGCCGACGCCGAGCACATGGACGGTCTCGCCGAGCGTCAGCCGCAGCCGCCCCTGGGTGACGTACAGCCACTCCTCGCCCGGATGGACCCGCACCAGGTCCTCCTGCGGGCCGGTCCCCGCCGGTACGTGCACCCGCAGCGCCTGCATGGCCCGGCCGGGGCTGCCGGTCCGCCAGTACGTCCAGCCGCCCGCCTCCCAGGCCGCCGTGTGGTCGGCCCGCAGGATCGGGTCCCGCTCCGGCGACACCTCGCCGAGGAGGTCGGATACCGTGGTGCCGTAGGTACGGGCCAAGGCCAGCAGCATGGGGAGCGATGGCTGGCGCCGGGCGGTCTCCAGGCGGGACAGATGCGCGGGTGAGAGCCCGGCCAGCCGGGCGGCGGCTTCGAGCGTCAGGCCGCTGCGCCGCCGCAGGTCGCGCAGGCGCGGGGCGACGGAGGGCAGCTCGGCGGGGGGCCCGTCGGCGGGCCCCTCGGGGGACGAGGTCATGTCTCCGGTATAGCCAGCATTCGCCTCTCGGGCAAAAAATTTGCCTATGAGGCAAGCGAGCCGTCGAGCCGCCGGGCCCGAGGTGGCGCCGCCGGGCCCGAGGTGGCGTGGGCGTTACGTCTTCATTACTTCTCCCGGCGCTTCGCGCGGGTCTTGTGAACTCCTGGGGAACTCCCTTCATTTGGCATTGACATGTCAGGGTCTACGCGCGTCATGCTGTGAGGCATGAGAATCCCCCCACGGATCGCCCGCATCGGTGTGCTCGGCGCCCTCGCGTCGAGCCTTCTCATCGGCGGCCCGGCCGTCGTCTCCGCCACGGCCGCCCCAGCCGCCCCGGTCGCGCCCCAGGCCGCCTCGTCGGTCCTCCAGATCACGGCCGTCGGCGATATCTGCTACTCCGACCTGCCGTCACAGGCCCATGACACGCTCGACCTGATCGCGTCCGGCGGCCCCTTCCCGTACCCGCAGGACGGGACCGTCTTCCAGAACCGGGAGGGCATCCTTCCGTCCCAGTCCAGCGGCTACTACCACGAGTACACCGTCAAGACCCCCGGCTCCGACACCCGCGGTGCCCGCCGCATCGTGACCGGGAAGAAGACGGACGAGGACTACTACACGGCCGACCACTACGCGTCGTTCGACCTGGTCGACCACAGCTGCTGACCGCCGAAAACCGCCACCCCCCGCACCGCGGGCGGGGGGGGGGGGGCGGGCGCGCGCCCGCCCCGGGGTAACCCCCCCAGGGCGGGGGGGGGGGCGGGGGGGCGCCGGGGCCCCACGCGGTGGGGGGGTGGGGTTGTTGTTGGGG
>NZ_JBHWES010000042.1:68355-103783 GCF_042734105.1 Streptomyces sp. NPDC059679
CCCCAAAAACCCCCCCCCCCCCCCACCGCGCCCGCGCCTTCCCCCCGGGCGGGCCCCGCCGCGTTGTACACCCGGCATTCGCCGTGTCGTACGCGCGCTTCCGCAGGCCACAACGGCATTGCGTACGAAGGAATTTGATGGGCCGATAAGTGGCCTGAACCCCGCGGGGGCGGCTGTCGGTGCCGCCAGGTAGCGTTTCCGGGAGAAGGGGACGGGCGGGGAGCAAGGGGAGGCATCGGTGGCGAGCGGCCCTGAAGTGGTCACATGCGGTGAGGCGATGCTGTTGTTGCTCGCCGAGCCCGGGGTTCCCCTGGAGCGGGCCGTGCACTTCCGCCGCTCGGTCGCCGGAGCGGAGTCCAATGTGGCCACGGGCCTGGCCCGGCTCGGCCACAGCGCCCGCTGGCTGGGCCGGGTGGGCGCGGATCCGGCCGGCCAGGCCGTGCTGCGCGAGCTGCGCGCCGACGGCGTGGATGTGGCGTTCGCCGGGGTGGACGAGCAGGCCCCGACCGGGCTGCTGCTGCGCGACAGCCATCCGCACCGCGCCATCGATGTGCAGTACTACCGCTCCGGCTCGGCCGGCTCCCGGCTCGCGCCCGAGCACATATCGGCCGAGGCGGTCAGCGGCGCCCGCCTCGTGCACATCTCCGGGATCACCCCGATGCTGTCGCCGACCGCGGCGGCGGCCACGGACCGGCTCATCGAGCTGGCCCGTGCCGCGGAGGCGGAGGTCTGCTTCGATCCGAATGTGCGGCGCAAGCTGGGCGGCGCGGCCCAGTGGGCCCACACGGCCGGGCCGCTGCTGCGCGAGGCCGAGCTGGTCCTGGCGGGCGAGGACGAGCTGGAGCTGCTGACCGGCAGATCCGCCGACGAGGCCGCGGCGGAGCTGCTGGACGGCCGGGCGCACACCGTCGTCATCAAGCGCGCCGACCGCTCGGCGACCGCCGTGACCGCGGACGGGCGCTGGGACCAGCCGCCCTATCCGGTGCCGGTGGCCGACCCCGTGGGCGCGGGAGACGCCTTCGCGGCGGGGTACCTGTCGGGGCGGCTGCGCGGGCTGCCCGAGCCACGGGCGCTCGCCGAGGGCGCCTGCGTCGCCGCGCTGGTCGTCCAGACCGCGACCGATACGGACGGGCTGCCCAGCGCGGCGGTGCGTGAGCGGGCCCTCGCCGCGTTCACCGGCGCCGCCAACTCCGTCCACCGCTGAGCCCGCGCCCCCCACGCAGTGCTTCCCCCGCATCGACAATCGCAAAGCGAAAGGCCGCATATCCCGGAGGCACCCCGGGGCGGCATCTCCAGGAGACCCTTCTGAGAGGAAAGGCGGCGAATTGCCGTGTACCGCTGGGAGATCACCCGGGCCGCGCTCGCACAGCGGATCTTCGCCATCATCCGCAGCGACAGCTATGACCACGCGACCGCGACGGCGGACACCCTGCTCTCCGCCGGCCTCACCACCGTGGAGTTCTCGCTGACCACCCCGTTCGCGCTGGAGGCCGTCACCACCCTGGTCCGGGAGGTCGGTGACGAGGCGGTGATCGGCGCGGGCACGGTGCTGGACGCCGCCTCCGCCCGGATGGCGGTCGACGCAGGCGCCCGGTTCCTGGTTTCCCCGAGCCTGGACCCGGAGGTGATCCGCACCGGCCACCGCTACGGCCTGCCGGTCTTCCCCGGCGTCGCCACGCCCACCGAGATGGTGCACGCACTGGAGCTGGGCGCGGACGCCCTCAAGCTGTTCCCGGCCTCCGCCCACAGCCCCCGCTGGGTCAGGGACTTACGGGCCGCCCTGCCGCAGGCCGCCCTGCTGCCCACCGGCGGGGTGACCGTCGCCGAAGCGCCGGAGTGGATCGCCGCCGGAGCGGTCGCCTGCGGGATGGGCTCGGCGCTGTCGGAGGGCGACCGGGACGTGGTCGCCAAGCGCGCCGCGGAACTTCTCGCCCGGCTGCAGGACGTCGCCCCGGCCGATGTCTGCTGATTCGGGGGCGGCCGAGCCCGCTGACTCCGCTTCCGGCCAACTCTGCTGACGTTCCATCAACCGACCCGTCTCATGCAGGGGCGGCAGGGGCGGCGTTTCAGCAGCTGATCAACGGGTTCCGCCGGGCGGGCTCTTCTGCCACCCTGAGCGCGCTGTGATCACGCGCGAGGTCCAACACCGCCGGTGCGGCCCGTGCGTGCCGTTCCATGCCGCTCGCCGCGGCCTGTGCGAAGGAGTCGCCATGCGACGTTCCGTCACGCTGTCCGCCCTGGCCGCCGTGCTGGCCGCCACCGCCGCCGGCTCGGCCCTGGCCGCCGGCCCCACCGCCGGGCCCGCCGCCACTGCCGCCGCCACGGCCAAGCACCAGCGCGGCACCCTGCTGGACCGGGTGCCCGAGCGCGGCGTGCTGCGCGTATGCACCACGGGCGACTACCGCCCCTTCACCCACCGCGACCCCAAGACCAACGACTACACCGGTATCGATATCGACATGGCCCGCGACCTGGCCAAGAGCCTGGACGCCAAGCCCGCCTTCACCGCCACGACCTGGGCCAAGCTGGTGGACGATCTGGCGGCCGGGCGCTGTGACGTCGCCATGGGCGGGGTGTCGGTGACCCTGGCCCGGGCCCGTAAGGCGTACTTCAGCGACCCGTATCTGACCGACGGCAAGACCCCGGTGGTGCGGTGCGAGGACGAGCAGAAGTACCAGACGCTGGAGGACATCGACCAGCCGGGCGTGCGGGTGATCGTCAACCCGGGCGGTACGAATGAGCAGTTCGCCCGCGCCCACATCAAGCGGGCCACCCTCACCGTCCACCCCGACAACACCACGATCTTCGACGAGATCATCGCGGGCCGCGCCGATGTGATGATGACCGACGCCAGCGAGACCCGCTACCAGGCGAAGATCCACCCCGAGCTGTGCTCCGTCCACCCCGACAAGCCGTTCTCCTTCTCGGAGAAGGCGTATGCGCTGCCGCGCGGCGACGCCGAGTTCAAGGAGTACGTCGACCAGTGGGTGCACCTGGCCACGCATGACGGCACGTACGCCAAGTACGAGCAGGAGTGGATGAAGTAGCAGGGCTTGTGTCCATGCGGGCAGATGGAGGGCGGGGCGTCGGCCCGGTGTCCCGATTCCTCGGCCTGGTGGTCCGGTGGGTGGCTGGGCTCAGAACAGGCTCCGCTGCGCTCCGCCGCGACTGCTGCCGCGCGGTGGCCGATGAAGGGGAGCAGCGGTGCGCCGGTCCGGGGCTCGTGAGCGTGACGTACGGGCCAAGCGCCGCTGGACGGCATGGTCCGATCGCCGCGTGCGCACATCGTCTCGCGCCTTCGGCGCACAGCGGCCAGCAACGGGAACGGAGAGGGGCGCCGGGGCACCGTCGCCGTCCGGCCCACCGGGCCCTCACCGGCTCGCGGGCCGGAGGAACGGCGGATGGTCACCCGAAGCGGTGGGCGCCGGTCCGGTTCAGGCCCTCCCCCCACCTGCTCTTAAAAAACTGCTTGCTCTAAATCAAGTACTGCATGAAGCGTCTTTCTGAGAGGGGGTGGGTGGAGAGCCGATCCCGCCGGCCGGTGCCCGCCCGTTCGTCGTGCTCCCGCGCCACTGGTCCAGCGCACCGCTGGGCTGACCGGCTGGCCACTGCGCGGCAGCAGTCGCGGCCCGGTACCACTACGACGGCTGAGCCGATCGCGGCGGCAGGCGGACCATGCCTCCCCTCAGCCCTCCAGCCGCAGCACCCGCACCCCGTACGGCTCCAGGACCACCGTCTCCGCCGGGGAGCCGTCCAAGGCGGTGAGCCTGCCGTCGGCCACCGCCGGCTTGACCGACAGCTCCTCGCCCGCCTGGCTGACCAGCCAGACGAAGACCCGGCCGTCCTCGTGGACCAGGCGGTCCACGGCGATGCGGGGGTCGGAGGTGGTGACCGGGCGGCGGACGCGGGCGTGGGCGGCGAGGGCGTCGTACAGCGTGCTGGTCGCCTCGGGGTTGACGCGGGGGGTGACGGCCGCCATGTGCTCGATCGGATAGGTGCAGAAGACCACGCAGCCCTCGCCGGTCTCGCGCAGCAGCAGCGCCGGGCGGCCGTGGCCGTCGACCGCGAGGACCTGCGCGCCGTCGGGTTCGACGGGGAGGAAGACGCGGCTGTTGTCGGTGCCCGCGGCGCGGAAGGTGAGCCGGGCGCCCTCGGGGAGGGTGCCGAAGGCGCGGGTGAGGGTGAAGGTCACCTCGTCGTCCTCGACCGGGTCGACCAGGCCGTACTCCAGCTGGTGGCGGACGCCGAACAGCTCGTTCAGATGGGCGTACCAGGGGCCGCGCTGCTCGTCGTGGGCGCCGGGGGAGTACGAGACGTAGACCGTGGCGCCGTCCCGGGCCCGGCGCTCCAGCTCGTACCAGGTGGGGGAGAGGAGCTGCTTGGTGGAGGGGACCAGCCACAGCCGTACGTCGGTGGGCAGCGCGCCGTCGCTCTCGCGCACCACCGCCGCCGGGGCGTCGGCGAGCCGGGCGGCGACCCAGGCCTGGCGGCCGGTCTGCTGGACGTAGCCGCGGTCCTCGGCGCGGGTGAACGGGTAGAGGGTGTCGAGGTAGGAGGAGACCAGCAGGACCGTATCGGTGTCGGCGCGGTGGCAGCGGGGGAAGTCCACCGCGCTCAGCACCTCGGAGAAGGCGCGCAGCTCGCGCAGTTGCGGCTTGGGGACACCGGCGGTGTCGGTGAGGCCGAAGTGCATCTCGAAGGCGTGATGGCGGTACGGGGGCTGCTCGCTCAGGTTGTCGTAGTCGGTGTTGTTCCAGGCGACCCAGCCGGTCGCCCCGGCCAGCAGGCTGTTGTGCAGGGTCTGCCGGTAGTAGCGGGCGGCGCCGGGGCCGGAGGCGAAGTCGGAGCTGACGCCGAACTCCTCCAGGACGACGGGGCGCTGGAAGGTGCCGGTCAGCTCGCACACCCAGGCGGCGGCGTAGTGCTGCCGGACCGGGTCGTTCTCCATGCGGTAGACGTGCGGGCCGAGGAAGTCGCACAGCTCGGCGGTGTCCTGGAGCCGGAAGCCGTTGTCGTGGCCGGAGTTCTCCAGGCCCCAGGCGCCGTCGCCGAGCGAGACGGGCTGGGTGCCGCCGCCGGCCCGTACGGCGTCGACGACGATCTGGGCCCAGGCCGCGACCGCCTCGCGCTCCGCGGGCACCTGGCCGGAGCGTACGCCGGGCTGGCGGCCGTAGATCGGCATCTCGTTGGAGACCAGCCAGCCGGCCACCGCGGGGTGGGCGGCGAAGCGGCGCACCGTCTCGCGGGCGAACCACGCCTGGCGGGACACCAGCCACACATCGCTGTACAGATCGCGGTCGCCGCGCCAGGCGGGGTCCCAGTTCTCGCCGGACATATGGCCGACGAGGAAGGTGGGGACGGTGGTCATGCCGAGCGCCTGGTGGCGGTCGAGGAAGTCGGCGAAGCGCGCGCACAGCTCCGTATCGAGGCGGTCGGGGGCGGGCATGAAGTCCGGCCAGTAGAAGAACGACCGGGTCATGTTCAGCCCGTGGTCCCGCAGTACGCGCAGCTCGGCGTCGACGACCTCGGGGTCGTACGAGCGCCACATCAGCGGACCGCCGGTGCGCGACCAGTAGTTGGCGCCGAGCCAGATGACGGGTTGGTCGCCGACGGTGAGCCGTGCGGACGTGCGCTGCATCTGCGAACTCTCCCTCAGGCAGGGGGCGTCAGGGATGCGGCCCGGTGCGGACGGGCGGTGCCGCGCAGCAAGCAGTGAACGGCTTTACCGGTTTAGTGTCAACACTTCGGACAAGGTTCGTACGCATCGCCGCCCGGCGGTCTTGATCATCCAACTATGGCTGTACGGGGCGGCTTTGGGCCGGGACCTGGGTGTTCGACGGGTTCGACTGGTCCGGTTCAGTGACGGTGTCGTGCCAGCACTATTGACACCCTCTTCCGGGCGCCCTTAATTTCGCGGCCCCGGAGGTGCGCGGACCGCCGTCCGGCATGCGCCCTGTGAACCCGCACCGCTTCGACCCGCACAGCGAGGGGAACCCATGATCTCGACGACAACGGCCGGTCCGCGCCGCGCGCTCGCAGCCGGGGCCGCGCTCACGCTCACCGTCACGCTCGCCGCCTGCGGCGGGGGCAAGAACAACAACGGCGGGTCGGGCGGGGTGCTGACCGTTGCCACGGGATCCACGGGCAATTTCATCCGGAACTTCAATCCGTTCGCCCCGCAGCCCCTCCAGGCGACCAACGGAATGATCTATGAGCCGCTGTTCCATCTGAACGCGGCGAAGGCCGGGGAGATCGAGCCGTGGCTGGCCACCAAGTACACCTGGTCGGACGGCGGCAAGACGCTCCGCGTCACGGTACGTACCAACGCCACCTGGAACGACGGAAAGCCCTTCACCGCCGAGGACGTCGCCTGGACCTTCCAGATGGCGAAGGAGAACAAGGCGCAGAACATGTACGCCCTTCCCATCGAATCGGCGGCCGCCGAGGGCAAGGACACGGCGCTGATCAAGTTTTCCAAGTCCGCTTACACCAAGGAATACTTCATCCTCGGCAAGATGAAGATGCTGCCCAAGCACATCTGGTCGAAGATCCCGGTCAAGGAGCGGGCGACCACGCTCAACACCAACCCCGTGGGCACCGGCCCGTGGACGGTGAAATCCGTCAAGGGCACGACCATGGATCTGGTCGCCCGTGACGACTATTACTTCAAGGGCCTTCCGCGCTTCAAGACCATGCGGTACCGGTCCTTCACCGGGAACAGCGCCGTCACCGCCGCGGTCACCTCCGGTCAGATCGACTGGGGCGGCGGTTTCATCCCCGACATCAAGAAGAACTACCTCGCCAAGGACAAGAATTTCGAACTCGTCAACATCCCCCTGGCGACCACGTTCTTCCTGCCCAACGCCAAGCAGGGCCCGACGGCCGACGTCAATGTCCGCAAGGCGATCAGCGCCGCCCTCGACCGCGAGTTCATGAACCGGAGCGTGTACGACGGTCAGGCGCCCGTCGCGAACCCCATGGCGCTGCTGCTGCCCAACTACGAGTCCGTACTCGACCCGTCCCTGAAGGACGCCGTGATCGAGACCGGCCAGGGCAAGGTCGACCAGTATCTGACCGCCTCCGGATACACCAAGTCGGGCGGCTCGTGGGAGAAGGACGGCAAGAAGCTGTCCGTGACGGTCGAGCTGGTCTCCGGCTGGACCGACTACGTCAGCGTCGCCCAACTGGCCAAGCAGCAGCTCAAGAAGGCCGGGATCGAGCTCGTCGTCAAGGCCGAGTCGTACGCGCAGTGGTCCAACAACCGCGCCCGCGGGCAGTTCCAGATGCTGCTCGACAACAGCGGCTACACCCCCGACCCGCGCGCCTATTACGCCCAGCTGGTGGACAGCACCATCCCGCCGAAGATCGGTGAATCCACCAACGTCGGCAATTTCGGACGCTATTCCAACCCGGTCATGGACAAGGCCCTGGACGAGATCGCGTCCACCAAGGACCCGGCGAAGCAGAAGCCCTGGTACTACAAGATCCAGCAGGAATTCGTCAAGGACATGCCGGCCATCCCGCTCTTCTACGGCCAGAACGAGCAGGAGTTCAACGGCAATCGCGTCACCGGATATCCCACCGAGGACAACCTCTACGCGGCCCCCTCCATCTGGCTCGACCCCGACGGCGGCTGGGTGGCGGCCCGTATCAAGCCCGTCAACGGTAAATCCGGTAAGTAAGGGCGCGGCAGCGTGCGCTACGTCCTGAGAAAGCTCGGCTTCTACGCCGTCGCCGCCTGGATGGCCGTCACCGTCAACTTCTTTCTGCCCCGGCTCATACCCGGCGACCCGGTACAGCTGATGATGGCCCGGATGGCGCAGTCCGGGCCCGTGGAGCCGGGCCAGGAGGAGGCCCTGGCCAGCATGCTCGGGCTGAGCCACGGCAACATCCTGACCCAGTACTGGGACTATCTGGGCTCCGTGGTCCACCTGGACTTCGGACTCTCGGTCACCTATTTCCCCAGCCCGGTCACCGACGTCCTCCAGGACGCCCTGCCCTGGACACTCGTCCTCGTCGGCGCCGCCACCCTCATCAGCTTCGTACTCGGCCTGACGCTCGGCACCCTCGCCGGCTGGCGGCGCGGCAGCTGGCTGGACTCCCTCGTCCCCTCCACCACCTTCCTCGCCGCCGTCCCCTACTTCTGGCTCGCGCTGCTGCTCCTCTACCTCTTCAGCCAGGTGTGGGGCGTACTGCCGCTGGGCGGCGGCTACGACGAGACGCTGGACATGGGGTTCAACGGCGACTTCCTCTCCTCCGCCGTCGAACACGCGGTGCTGCCCGCCGCCACCATCGTGCTCAGCTCGGTCGGCGGCTGGATGCTCGGCATGCGCAACATGATGGTCTCCACCCTCGCCGAGGACTACGTCACCGCCGCCGAGGCCAAGGGGCTGCGCCCGCGCACCGTCATGGTCGGCTACGCCGCCCGCAACGCCGTGCTGCCCTCCGTCGCCGGATTCGCCATCTCGCTCGGCTTCATCGTCAGCGGTTCGCTCGTCATGGAGATCGTCTTCTCCTATCCCGGGATGGGCTTCACCCTCCTCCAGGCCGTCGAGAACACCGACTACCCCCTGATGCAGGCGGTCTTCCTCGTCATCACCTTCGCCGTCCTGGCCGCCAACTTCCTGGTGGATCTGGTGTACGGCTTCGTCGACCCCCGGACCAGGCAGGCCCGATGACCGCCACCCTCCCCACCGCCACCACCGCCCCGGAACGCCCCGTCGGCGGCCCCTACTCCTGGCTGGCGCTGCTGCGTCTGGCGCTGCGCTCCCGCCGGCTGGCCCTCGGGCTCGGCGTTCTCGCGGTCTTCGCGCTCACCGCGCTGATCGGCCCCTGGCTCGCCGACGACCCCGACGCGGTCAGCGTAGACCTGGGTCAGGGCCCCTCCGGGGCGCACTGGCTCGGCACCACCCAGACCGGCCAGGACGTCTTCGCCCAGCTCGTCGTCTCCGCCCGCGGCACCCTCGTCATCGGCGCCGCGGCCGCCGTCATCGCCACGGTCGTCTCCGTCGTCATCGGCATCGGCGGCGGCTTCCTCGGCGGCGTCGCCGACGAGACCATCTCCCTGATCAGCAATGTCTTCCTGGTCATCCCCGGGCTGCCGCTGGTCATCGTGGTCGCCGCGTACGTCAAGGGCGACGGGGTCTTCTCCACCATCCTCGTCATCGCCCTGACCAGCTGGGCCGCCTCCGCCCGGGTGCTGCGCGCCCAGACCCTCTCGCTGCGCACCCGCGACTATGTGCTGGCCGCGCGCGTCTACGGGGAGAAGCGGTGGCGGATCGTGCTCGTGGAGATCGTCCCCAATGAACTGGCGATCATCGTCTCGCAGTTCATCCACGCGGTGATCTTCGCGGTGCTCACCCAGGCCGGTCTGGCCTTCCTCGGCCTCGCCGACCCCTCCTATCTCACCTGGGGCACGATGCTCTACTTCGCCCAGAACGCGGAGGCCCTGACCGGCGGCGCCTGGTGGTGGTTCGTCCCACCGGGGCTGTGCATCGCCCTCCTCGGCACCGCCCTGTCCCTCGTCAGCTTCGGCCTCGACGAGGTCCTGGACCCGCGGCTGCGCACCCGCCGCCCGCGGAAGGAGAAGAAAAAGCGATGAGCGACACCGTGCTGCGCGCCGAGCACATCGACGTCTCGTACGAGGCGTACGACGGCACCCGCCCGACCCGGGCCGTCCGCGACGTCAGCTTCGAGCTGCGCCGCGGCGAACTGCTCGGCGTCGCGGGCGAGTCCGGCTGCGGCAAGTCCACCCTCGCGTACGCCGTCGCCCGCTGTCTGCAGCCGCCCGCCCGGCTCACCGCCGGATCCGTGACCTTCCACGGCCGCGACGGCGGCGAGAGCGACCTGCCGGCGCTGGAGGGCGAGGCGCTGCGCGCCTTCCGCTGGAACAAGCTGTCCATCGTCTTCCAGAGCGCGATGAACGCCCTCAACCCGGTGACCCGTATCGGCCGCCAGTTCGACGACATCTTCCGCGCCCACCGCCCCGGCATGCCAGGACCCGAGCGCCAGGAGCGCGCCCGCGCCCTCCTCGACATGGTCGGCATCGACCCCGCCCGGATCCGCGCCTACCCGCACGAGCTGTCCGGGGGCATGCGCCAGCGCGTCGTCATCGCCATGGCGCTCGCCCTGGAACCCGAGGTCGTCATCATGGACGAGCCGACGACCGCCCTCGACGTGGTCGTACAGCGGGAGATCCTCGACGAGGTGGAGCGGCTGCGCGAGGAGCTGGGCTTCAGCGTCGTCTTCATCACCCACGACCTGTCCCTGCTGCTGGAGATCAGCGACCGGCTGGCCGTGATGTACGCGGGCTCCATCGTCGAGTACGGGCCGTGCGACCGCATCGCGCGGGGCGCGGGCCATCCGTACACCCAGGGGCTGCTGCGCTCATTCCCCGAGCTGACCGGTGAGCGGCGCGCGCTGCGCGGCATCCCCGGCTCGCCGCCCGATCTGCGCGAGGAGCTGGCCGGATGCCCGTTCGCGGACCGCTGCGAGCGGGCGTTCGCGCCGTGCCGCACGGTCGCCCCGCGCCAGGTGGAGCTGCCGGGCGGGGGCTACGCCGCCTGCCATCTGCACGACCCGGCCCATGCCGCCGCCGCGGCGGCTGGGCCCCTGCACGAGGGGAGCCGGCCGTGACCGCACTGGAGGTGACCGGGCTCACCGTCGACTTCCCGCAGCCCGGCGGACGGCCCTTCCGGGCGGTCGACGGGGTCTCCTTCGCCCTGCGGGCCGGGCGCACCCTGGCGCTGGTGGGAGAGAGCGGCAGCGGCAAGTCGACCGTCGTACGCGCCCTGTCCCGGCTGGTGACGCCCACCGCCGGGGCGATCACGCTCGACGGGGCGCGGCGCACCCGTGGCGCGGACTACCGGCGCGCCGTGCAGATGGTCTTCCAGGACCCGTTCGCCTCCCTCAACCCGGCCCACACCATCGGCCACCATCTGCACCGGCCGCTGCTGGTCAACGGGAAGGCGCGGCGCGGGGCCGACGTACGGGAGAAGGCGGAGGAGCTGCTGCGGTCGGTCAACCTGACGCCGCCGGCCGATGTGGCCCGTAAGCGCCCGCATGAGCTGTCCGGTGGTCAGCGGCAGCGGGTGGCCATCGCCCGGGCGCTCGCGCCCGGCCCCCAGGTACTGCTGGCCGATGAGCCGGTGTCGATGCTGGACGTCTCGATCCGGCTGGAGATCCTGGGCCTGCTGGACCGGCTCAAGGACGAGCGGGGCCTCGCCCTGCTGTATGTGACGCACGACCTGGCCACCGCGCGCCACTTCTCCTCCGAGGTGATGGTGATGTACCGGGGCGAGATCGTCGAGCGCGGCCCCAGCGACGAGGTGATCCTCGCCCCCAAGCACCCCTACACCCAGCTGCTGGCCTCGGCCGCGACCGGCTCCGGGGCCACGCGGGAGGAGGCGCGCGCGGCGCGGATCGCCCGGCTCGCGGCGCGGGCGCGGCGGGACGCGGAGCGGCGGGAGATCGTGGTCGGCGACGGCTGCCGGTTCCGGCCGCGCTGCCCGCTGGCCATGGACGCCTGCGCGCGCCGGCCGCCGGAGGCCGAGGTGGGGCCCGGGCACCGGGCGCTGTGCTGGCTGTACGCCGGCGAGAGCAGCGGGGAGGGCACCAACGCCGGCGGCCCCAACACTGACGGCGTTGACAGCGTTATCGGCAATCCCGGATAAGCTCTGCTAAGTTCTGCGTAGTTTGTCCGGACAACAGAACTTCACGACTTCCCGTCATGTGCTCGTCCGGCTACGCTCGCCCCGTGGCAATGCAGGAAGAAGGCTCCTCTGGCTCAGCGGAGGCGCTGCAGTTCAGCGTGGACCGCAGCAGCCCCGTCCCGCTTTACTTCCAGCTGTCCCAGCAGCTCGAAGCGGCGATCGAGCAGGGGCGGCTGGCCCCCGGCAGCCTGCTCGGCAATGAGATAGAGCTGGCAGGGCGGATGGGCCTGTCCCGTCCCACCGTCCGCCAGGCCATCCAGTCGCTGGTCGACAAGGGGCTGCTGGTGCGCCGCCGCGGCGTGGGCACCCAGGTGGTGCACAGCCAGGTCAAGCGCCCGCTCGAGCTGAGCAGCCTCTACGACGACCTGGAGACCGCGGGCCAGCGCCCCGCCACCCGCGTACTGCGCAACACCACCGAGCCCGCGACCGCCGAGGTCGCCGCCGCCCTCGGGGTCGCCGAGGGCACCGAGGTGGTACTGATCGAGCGGCTGCGGCTGGCCCACGGCGAGCCCATGGCCCATCTGTGCAACCACCTCCCGGCGGGTCTGCTCAAGCTGGACAGCGCCGAGCTGGAGGAGACCGGTCTCTACCGCCTGATGCGCGCGGCCGGGATCACCCTGCACAGCGCCCGCCAGACGGTCGGCGCCCGCGCCGCGACCGCCGAGGAGGGCGAGCAGCTGGGTGAGCCGGAGGGCGCGCCGCTGCTGACCATGGCGCGGACGGCCTTCGACGACACCGGCCGGGCCGTCGAATACGGCTCGCATACGTACCGGGCCTCGCGCTACTCCTTCGAGTTCCAGCTGCTCGTTCGCCCCTGAGAACCGCACGTTCCCCGCGTGAAAGGCTGCCCGAAGACGAACCGCTCCTGAAGAGCCTCCCGAAAAGCCCCGGAAAAAGCCCCGGAAAAAGCCCCGGACCCCTGGCGTACACCCCCTGGACCCCGGCCGTGCACCGTGACGGATACTTGGGCGGCGCCCGGGCCGATCGGTCATGCCCGGACGCCCCCGAAACGGGACGTCTTCGAGAAGGGCTGGGTCTTCGTGGCCAGGGTTGGGACAGGGGCACGTGCGTTGACCGCTGCCGTGCTTGCGGCGGTGCTGGGGTTCGCCTCGGCGGGATGCAGCAGTACGGGCGGCAAGCGCGCCGAGGAGCGGGCCGAGCAGGCGGCGAACGCTTCGGGGCGGGCGGCGGTGAACACCCCGAGGATGACCTTCGCCATGGTCACCCACTCCGGTGACGGAGACACCTTCTGGGACATCGTCCAGAGCGGCGCCGAGCAGGCGGCTCTCAAGGACAATGTGAAGTTCCTCTACGCCCACCACGAGGAGGGCAAGGACCAGGCCCAGCTCGTCCAGTCCTATATCGACCAGAAGGTCGACGGGCTGATCGTCACCCTCGCCAAGCCCGAGGCCATGCAGGCCGTGGTCAAGAAGGCCGAGAAGGCGGGCATACCGGTCATCACCGTCAACTCCGGGGCCGCGCAGTCCAAGGCGTTCGGGGCGCTGAGCCACATCGGCCAGGACGAGACCATCGCGGGCGAGGCGGTCGGCGAGGAGCTGAACAAGCGGGGCCGCAAGAAGGCCCTGTGCGTGCTGCACGAGCAGGGCAACGTCGGCCTTGAGCAGCGCTGCGACGGCGCCGAGAAGACCTTCGACGGCAAGCTGGAGCGGGTCTACGTCGAGGGCACCAACATGCCCGACGTCGAGTCCACGATCGAGGCGAAGCTCCAGTCCGACAAGGGCATCGACGCCGTCGTGACGCTCGGCGCGCCCTTCGCGGCCACCGCGGCCAAGGCGGCGGACCAGTCGGGCAGCAAGGCGGAGATCGACACCTTCGACCTCAACGGCAAGGTCGCCGAATCGCTCCAGAACGGCACCCTCGGCTTCGCCGTCGACCAGCAGCCGTATATGCAGGGCTACGAGGCCGTGGACCTGCTGTGGCTCTACCACTACAACGCCGATGTCCTCGGCGGCGGCCAGCCGGTCCTCACCGGCCCCCAGATCATCACCAAGGACGACGCCGCCGAGCTGGCCAAGTACACCAGGCGGGGGACCCGATGAGCGCGGACGCGCCACCCGCGACCAAGGACGATCGTCTGGTGCGCCGCTCGCTGCCGCGCCGGCTGGCCGGCCGGCCCGAGCTCGGCGCGATCGTCGGCGCCATCGCCGTCTTCGTCTTCTTCTCGGTCGTCGCCGACAGCTTTCTGCAGTGGTCGAGCTTCAGCACGGTGCTGTACGCCGCCTCCACCATCGGGATCATGGCGACGCCGGTCGCGCTGCTGATGATCGGCGGCGAGTTCGATCTGTCGACCGGGGTGATGGTCACCTCCTCCGCGCTGATCTCGTCGATGTTCTCGTACCAGATGACGGCGAACGTCTGGGTCGGCATCGGGGTGTCCCTGCTGGCCACCCTCGCCATCGGGTTCTTCAACGGCTTTCTGCTGGTGCGCACCGGGCTGCCGAGCTTCATCATCACGCTCGGCACCTTCCTGATCCTCCAGGGCTGCAACCTCGGCTTCACCAAGCTGATCAGCGAGACGGTCTCCACCAAGACCATCGCCGACATGGAGGGCTTCCCCGAGGCCCACAAGGTCTTCGCCTCACACCTGACGATCGGGGACGTCGATCTCCAGGTCACCGTCCTGTGGTGGTTCGGCCTGGTCGCGCTCGCCACCTGGATCCTGCTGCGCACCCGCGCCGGTAACTGGATCTTCGCGGTGGGCGGTGCCAAGGAGGCGGCCCGCGCGGTCGGCGTGCCCGTGAACCGCACCAAGATCGGGCTGTACATGGGGGTCGCCTTCGCGGCCTGGATCTCCGGGCAGCATCTGCTGTTCAACTACGACGTCGTCCAGTCCGGCGAGGGCGTCGGCAACGAGTTCCTGTACATCATCGCGGCCGTCATCGGCGGCTGTCTGCTGACCGGCGGTTACGGCTCGGCGATCGGCGCCGCCGTTGGCGCGTTCATCTTCGGCATGGCGAACAAGGGCATCGTGTACGCGCAGTGGAGCGCGGACTGGTTCAAGTTCTTCCTCGGCGCGATGCTGCTGCTCGCCACGATGCTCAACTGGTGGGTCCGCAAGCGGGCGGAGGCCGCGAAATGACCACGACAGATACCGCCGCCGGCACCGTTACCCGGGTGCCGCTGATCGAGCTGCGCGAGATCAGCAAGAGCTACGGCAACGTCAAGGCGCTGCAGGGCGTCTCCCTCGAAGTGCACGCCGGGGAGATCACCTGTGTCCTCGGCGACAACGGCGCGGGCAAGTCCACCCTCATCAAGATCGTGGCCGGACTGCACCGGCACGACGCCGGCAGCCTCACCATCGAGGGCGAAGAGGCCCGGCTCGGCTCGCCGCGCGAGGCCCTGGACCGCGGCATCGCCACGGTCTACCAGGACCTCGCGGTGGTGCCGCTGATGCCGGTGTGGCGCAACTTCTTCCTCGGCTCCGAGCCCCGGAAGGGCCGCGGCCCCTTCAAGCGGCTCGACGTGGAGACGATGCGCACCACGACCCGGGCGGCGCTGCTGCGCATGGGCATCGACCTGCGCGATGTCGACCAGCCCATCGGCACCCTCTCCGGCGGCGAGCGGCAGTGTGTGGCGATCGCCCGCGCCGTCCACTTCGGCGCCAAGGTCCTCGTCCTGGACGAGCCGACGGCGGCGCTGGGCGTCAAGCAGTCCGGGGTGGTGCTCAAGTACGTGGCTGCCGCCCGTGACGCGGGTCTCGGTGTGGTGCTGATCACCCACAATCCGCACCACGCCCATCTCGTCGGCGACCGCTTCGTCCTCCTCAAGCGCGGCACGATGGCCGGCAGCCACCTCAAGTCGGAGATCGCGCTCGACGAGCTCACCCGCCAGATGGCGGGCGGCAGCGAGCTGGAACAGCTCAGCCACGAGCTCGCCCGCCCGACGGAGCCCCTCGCCCGCCCGACGGAGCCCATGAAGCCCATGAAGCCCGTGGAGAAGGGCGCCGCGGACGAGGTCTGAGAGAACCTGGGGTTACGCCGGACGCCGCATGGCGCGATCACCCGCCCTGGGGCGGGACTCGCCATGCGGCGCCTGGCGCGGGTGAGGCACAATCGCACGGCGGGCCCCACCCGCCACGACCGTGTACGCCGAGGCCCCGGCCTCCCGAGACCCCCGCAGGGACGACGAACTCTTGCGAGCACGCACCCGCAGCGACCGCACCCCCCACGCCTGCGCCGCCGCCCCGGCCCGGGCGGCCCTCGGCCCTGGCCGCGCCGTACCCGAACCCGGTGAAGGGGTGAGCCGATGAGTCTCTACCGCGAAAGGGTGCACCGCGGGTCGGCCCGGGCGACCGTGCTGCGCACCGTCGGCACCCGCGAGCGCCGCTCGCATCTCACCGCGCCCCGGGTGCCCACCGTCGGCATCGACATCGGCGGCACCAAGGTGATGGCCGGGGTCGTCGACGCCGACGGCAACATCCTGGAGAAGCTGCGCACCGAGACGCCCGACAAGTCCAAGAGCCCCAAGGTCGTCGAGGACACCATCACCGAGCTGGTGCTCGACCTCTCCGACCGGCATGACGTGCACGCCGTCGGCATCGGCGCCGCGGGCTGGGTCGACGCCGACCGCAACCGCGTCCTGTTCGCCCCCCACCTGTCCTGGCGCAACGAGCCGCTGCGCGACCGCCTCGCCGGGCGGCTGGCGGTCCCGGTGATGGTCGACAACGACGCCAACGCCGCCGCGTGGGCCGAGTGGCGGTTCGGCGCGGGGCGCGGCGAGGACCACCTCGTCATGATCACGCTCGGCACCGGTATCGGCGGCGCGATCCTGGAGGACGGCCAGGTCAAGCGCGGCAAGTACGGGGTCGCGGGCGAGTTCGGCCATATGCAGGTGGTGCCCGCCGGCCACCGCTGCCCCTGCGGCAACCGCGGCTGCTGGGAGCAGTACAGCTCCGGTAACGCGCTGGTCAGGGAGGCGCGCGAACTGGCCGCCGCCGAGTCCCCGGTCGCGTACGGGATCATCGACCGGGTCGGCGGCAACATCAACGAGATCACCGGGCCGCTGATCACCGAGCTGGCCCGCGAGGGCGACGCCATGTGCGTCGAACTGCTGCAGGACATCGGCCAGTGGCTCGGCGTCGGCATCGCCAACCTCGCCGCGGCCCTGGACCCCTCCTGCTTCGTCATCGGCGGCGGCGTCAGCGCGGCCGACGACCTGCTGATCGGTCCGGCCCGGGACGCGTTCCGGCGCACCCTGACCGGCCGCGGCTACCGGCCGGAGGCCCGTATCGTCAAGGCCCAGCTGGGCCCCGAGGCGGGCATGGTCGGCGCCGCAGACCTGGCCCGGCTGGTCGCCCGCCGCTTCCGGCGCGCCAACCGGCGCCGCGTGGAGCGCTACGAGCGCGCCGGGGCCACCCCGTGGCTGGCATCGCGCGGCCAGGGGGGCCGGCAGTGACCGCCGCCGAGCAGCGCCCCGCCGCGCCCGCCGCCCCCACCAACGGCGCCTCTGCCGCCTCCGCTCATGGGACCTCCGCCGCTCATGGGAACTCCGCCGTCTCCGCCAACGGTGCCTCGCCGCCGGGCCGGGGGAGCGGCGGGGACGTCGGGGAGCGGCCCGGCGGCGGGCCCCGGCCGCGCCGCTGGCTCAAGGCGGTCGTGGTCTTCCTGCTGATCACGATCCCCGCGGGGTATATGGTCATCTCCGCCCTCCAGAGCCGCAACAGCGGCGAGGACAAGCAGGAGAACGCCTCGGCGACCGGCCTCACCCAGGGCTGGCCGAGCAAGGTCCAGCGGCGCATCTACGACGTATGGATTCCCGGCTACTCCAACGACGTGGCGTTCTACGAGACCAACTCCTGGAAGACCAGCTCGCTGTACGTGCAGTTCGTCACCTCGGTCCAGGGCCTGGACCGGTTCCTGGTCCGGCTCGGCACCGACCGCGCGGAGCTGGAGAACGGCCGGGTCACCATCGACGCCGACGACGCGAAGAAGGTCGGCTGGCGGATCGGCGGCGACGAGGACTGGTCCGGGATGGTGCTCAAGCAGAAGGAACCCCAGCCGGAGTTGGACATCACCGTCGATTTCGACAACCGGCGGCACCCCAAGGTGTACGTCGTCTCCACCGTCACACCCTGATCTCCGTCGGGGCCGTCGGATACCGTGACCCGGTGAGCGAGACGCAGACTCTTCAATACCGGTTCGACGGCCCCGAGGACGGGCCCGTCCTCATCCTGGGCCCGTCGCTGGGCACCACCTGGCATATGTGGGACCGCCAGATACCTGAGCTGTCCCGCCACTGGCGCGTGCTGCGGTTCGACCTGCCCGGCCACGGCGGCGCCGCCGCGCACCCCGCCCATTCGATCCCCGATCTCGCCGAGCGCCTGCTGGGCACGCTCGACCTGCTGGGCATCGACCGCTTCGGCTACGCGGGTTGCTCGATCGGCGGGGCCATCGGCGCGGAGCTGGCGCTACGACATCCGCTCAGATTGGGCTCCCTCGCACTCGTCTCCGCCGCACCGCGCTTCGGCACCGCCGACTCCTACCGCCAGCGCGGCGTGGTGGTCCGCACCAACGGCCTCGACCCGATCGCCCGCGCCACCCCCGACCGCTGGTTCACCCCCATGTTCGCCGCCGGGCAGCCCGCCATCGTCGACTGGTCCGTCCAGATGGTCCGCACCACCGACCCCGGTTGCTACATCGCCGCCTGCGAGGCCCTGGCCGCCTTCGACATCCGCGCCGAGCTCGGACGTATCGGCGCCCCGACCCTGGTCGTGGTGGGCGCCGACGACGAGGTGACCCCGCCGGCCGACGCCCGGGTGATGGTCGCCGGGATCCCCGACGCCCGGCTCGCTCTGGTCCCCGGCGCCTCCCACCTGGCGCCCGTCGAACAGCCCACGGCCGTCACCGACCTTCTGGTGCGCCACTTCTCCGCCTCCTGGCAGTCCGCGGACCAGCCGACCGGTATGACCGCGATCCCCACCCCCGCGGCCCGATCGATGCTCGCCACCGCGCCGCCCACCGGCGTGCCCGTCAACGGCTTCCCGGTCAATGGCGTCCCCGTCAACGGAGTCTCCGTGAACGGAGCCGCGAACGGAGCCGTCAACGGCGTTGCCAATGGCGTGCACATCACCGGCGCCCCGGTCGCCGAGATCAGCTACGTCGAGCCCGGCTCCGCCCTCGTCGACACCCGTTCGGACGCGTATGAGAAGGGGATCAGGGTCCGCCGGGAAGTGCTCGGCGACGCCCATGTGGACCGCGCCCAGTCCAACGCCGACGAGTTCACCGGCGACTTCCAGGACTTCATCACCCGCTACGCCTGGGGCGAGGTGTGGAACCGGCCCGGTCTGGACCGGCGCACCCGCAGCGTGATCACCCTCACCGCGCTCGCCGCCCGCGGTCACCTCGACGAGCTCGCCTTCCACACCCGCGCCGCGCTGCGCAACGGGCTGACCCCCGCCGAGATCAAGGAGGTGCTGCTGCACACCGCCGTCTACTGCGGGGTGCCCACCGCGAACTCGGCCTTCGCCGTGGCGCAGCGCGTCATCCGCGAGGAGACCACGCCCGAGGGGTGACGCTTTCCGGGGAACGTCCCGTGAGCGGCCCGGGGGAACGCCCCAGGAGCGCCCCGGGAGCGCCCGGCGCGCCCGCCGGGAGGACAATGATCCCCATGAAGCTCACCAAGAAGGGCCACGCCTGCGTGGCGCTGGAGAAGGACGGTCAGTCGCTCGTCATCGACCCCGGCGCGTTCAGCGAGGAGGACGCCGCGGTGGGCGCGGACGCGATCCTGGTCACCCACGAGCACATCGACCACTTCGACGAGCGGCGGCTGCGCGCCGCGCTCGACGCCAACCCCGCCGCGCGGATCTGGACGCTCGCCGCCGTCGCCGAGCGGATCGCGGACGCCTTCCCGGGCCGGGTGCACACCGTCGGCGAGGGCGACACCTTCACCGCCGCGGGATTCGACATCGAGGTCCACGGGCAGCTGCACGCCGTCATCCACCCGGACATCCCGCGGATCACCAATGTGGGCTACCTGGTGGACGGCACCGTCTTCCACCCAGGCGACGCGCTCACCGTGCCCGAGCGGCCGGTCGAGACGCTGATGCTGCCGGTCCACGCGCCGTGGAACAAGCTCGCCGAGATCGTCGACTACGTCCGCGAGGTCGCGCCGGGCCGCGCGATCGACATCCACGACGCCCTGCTGTCCGACGTCGCGCCGCTGGTCTACGGCCGTATGCTCGGCCCCGAGGGCCCCGGAATCGGCGCCGATCACCTGCGCCTGGTGCCGGGGGAGAGCGTCACGGCCTAACGACCTGGGGTGCGGTAGGGATCGGCGTCGCGATGCCCGGCACGGCCGCTCGCGGCGTTGCCGAAACGCCCTAGTAGCTCCTTCCCCGAGCTCTCGGCTTCGCTCGAGCAGGGGATACCCCATCCGAGGACCCTCCGGCGCCTTGCGATCGACCTCCCCCAGCTACCGCTGGGAGGTGCCCCCAGGACGCCGCTCCTTCTCCCGATCCCTACCGCACCCCAGGTCGTAGCGAATCCCGCGCGGTGAGCGTTGTCGGACCCGCGAGGTAGGTTGTCCCCCATGCGCATCGCGACCTGGAACGTCAATTCGATCACCGCGCGGCTGCCCCGCCTGCTCGCCTGGCTGGAGAGCAGCGGCACGGACGTGCTGTGCATACAGGAGATCAAGAGCGCCGAGAGCGCCTTCCCGTACGAGCCGCTGCGCGAGCTCGGCTATGAGGCCGCGGTCAACGCCACCGGCCGGTGGAACGGGGTGGGGGTGATCTCCCGCCTCGGCCTGGCGGATGTGACCTCGGGCCTGCCCGGCGGCCCGGACTACGAGGGCGAGCAGGAGCCCCGCGCCATCGCCGCGACCTGCGGCGGCGTCCGCGTCCAGTCGGTGTACGTGCCCAACGGCCGGGAGATCGGGCACCCCCACTACGACTACAAGCTGCGCTGGTTCGAGGCGCTGCGGACCTCCGCCGCGGTCGACGCGGCGGCCGGCGGCCCCTTCGCCGTCCTCGGCGACTTCAATGTGGCGCCGACCGACGAGGACGTCTGGGACCGCGCCGTCTTCGAGGGCTCGACGCATGTCACCACCAAGGAGCGCGAGGCGCTGGCCGCCCTGCGCGAGGTGGGCCTGTCCGATGTGATGCCGCGCCCCCTGAAGTACGACCACCCCTTCACCTACTGGGACTACCGGGAGCTGGGCTTCCCGAAGAACAAGGGCATGCGGATCGACCTGGTGTACGGCAACGAGGCCTTCACCAAGGCCGTGAGCGATGCCTATGTGGACCGCGAGGAGCGCAAGGGCAAGGGCGCCTCGGACCACGCACCGGTCGTCGTCGACCTCGAGGTCTGAGCGCCGCGCTACGCAGCGTGATCCGGCGTCACCCATTCGCCCGACATTTCTGGGCGTATGTCCGATTTCGAGCCAAAACTCAAGGGCAAGTGCTGACGGCCTCCGTCGGCGCTTCAAGGCATTGAGGAGGACTTGATGTCGGCTGCGAACAGCAGGAAGACATATGCGATAGCCATGGCGAGCGGCGCGCTCGCCATGGTCGTCACCCTCTCCGCCCCCGCGTACGCGGGCGGAGCCGGCGGCGGGGCGACCCCCATCAAGGGGCGTACCGAGGGCGGCAGCCTCGAGCTCGTCAACGGCGACATCGTGGCCTGCGCCGGTGTCGGCGACGTGCGCGTCGCGGACACCACGGGCGTGGAGCACAAGACCGACGGCGCGGGTACGGAGTTCACCACACCGGCCGGGACCGAGGTCGAGACGCTGCGCAAGGGCACCGTGGAGGTGACCGTCCGAGGCGCCAGCGCCGTCATCACCTGTGGCAAGGAAGGGTTCCCCACGACGAACGCGCGGGTTCCCAAGGGTGTGCTGGCCGGATCGGGGGGCTCGGTGGCCGAGTTCAACACGGCCGAGACCCTCGCCGGGGGCGCGCTGATGGCGTCCGCGATCGCGGGCTGTGCGGTGGCGCTGCGCCGTCGCCGCGGCGACGCGGGCGCCTGACCGGCTGACCGGTAGTCACCACGCGGTCAGGGCCGTCCCCGGAACCCGCCGAGCCCTCCGCCCCCGGGGGAGGGGAAGGCCCTGATCCGCGCTCCGTCCCGTTCCCGTCACCCCTGACCCACGGAAGGCGCGCACGGTGCGACGTCCCCTCGCGCACAGCCCCGCCCCGCGCGGTCCTCTTCCGCGCGGCACCCGCCTGACCCTCACCGCCGCCGGGGTCGCCTTCTGGCTCGGCTGCGGAATGGTGCAGGCCGGCACCCACAGCCAGGCGCCGCCCAGCCCCTCCGCGGCCGAGGGGTGGCCGACCGGGCCCGCCGCCACCGTGCCCGCCGCCGCGGGACCGGTCGCGCCCCCGATGCCACTGTCGCGGCCCACGCGGATCCGCATCCCCCGTATCGGAGTCGACGCGCCGGTGGCCGACGTCGGCCTGGACACGTCCGGATACCTCCAGGCCCCGCCCGCCGCCAAGCCGAACCTGGCGGGCTGGTACGTGGAGAGCCCGACCCCCGGCAGCGCGGGGAACTCCGTCATCGACGGCCACGTCGACACCGCGCGAGGTCCCGCCGTCTTCTACGGGCTGGGCGCCCTGCACCGGCGGGACCTGGTTCACATCACCCGCGCCGACGGGACGACCGCCGAGTTCACCGTCGACGCCATCGAGGTCCACCCCAAGCGGGCCATCCCCGCCGACCGCGTCTATGGCCCCACCCGGCGCCCGCAGTTGCGCATCATCACCTGCGGCGGCGGCTACACCCCGGGATCCGGCTACCGGGGAAACGTCGTGGTCTACGCCCATCTGACCCGAGCCCGTGGCCACGCGACCTCGGGGAAGTGAGGTGCCCTCCACACCGCCCGGCCCGGTGGCTCTGGCGTCAGCCGGTCAGCTGCCGCAGATCGATCGAGTCGGCCATCGCCCGCAGCCCCGCGTCACCGGGGTGCAGATGGTCGCCGCTGTCGTACGCGGGCGCGATCCGCTGCGGCCGCTCCGGATCCCGCACCGCCGCGTCGAAGTCCAGCACCCCGTCGAACTCCCCGCCGCTGTCCCGGATGAAGGCGTTGACGGCGGTGCGCCGGACGTCCACGTCCGCGGTGCACAGCGACTCGCCCTCACAGGGCGCGATCGTCGCCATCACCACCCGCAGCCCGCGCTCATGCGCGCGCTGGGCGATGGTGCGCAGCCCGGCGGCCAACTGCTCGGCCGAGGCGCCCCAGCGCAGATCGTTGATGCCCTGGAAGACCACGACCGTACGGACGTCCGTCTGGGCGAACACATCGCGCTCCAGCCGGTGCAGGGCGCTCACCCCGCCGGTGTCCGTGCTCACGCCCTCGCCCGGGTAGCGGTCGGTCACCACGCGGTTGGCGGAGATGCCCTGGTTGAGCACCCCGTACGCGGGGACGTCGGACTGGCCGAGCAGCCGCCGGGCCAGCACGTCCGGCCAGCGCCGGTTGGCGTCGGTGGTCGACTTGGTGCCGTCGGTGATCGAGTCGCCGAGGGTCACCACCGACCCCGGCCCGCCCTCGACGTCCACACCGGTCAGGAGCGGCCAGGTGGTCAGGGTGCCGGTGTACGCCTCGCCGCCCGCGTCGGCCGTGTGGTCACCGCTGCCCGGCGGGCTCAGATACGAGCGCTGGGTGGCCTGACTGTGCACCGGCACGGCCTGGACCGGCTCCGGCAGATGGATGCTCACCAGCAGATTGGCGTCCGGCGGGACATCGAACCCCACCGGGTCGCTGAACTCCTGCGCCCCCGCCGCGATCTCGATGCCCTCCTGGCCGCCGAAGGTGAGCGGAACGGTGTCGCCGTCCGCCGCCGCGCCCTGCGCCTGCAGGGAGACGCTGGCGTGGCCGATCCGCACCGGGGCCGCCGCGAAGGTGTTGGCCAGCCGGATCCGGGCCGTCGGGCCGCCCGCGCTGGTGTGCACCACGAGCCGCAGCGTCTGGTCGGTCCACGGGCCGACCGCCGTATAGCCGCTGGTGCTCGCCGACCAGCTGCCCGTCCAGCCCTCGGCGGCCCGGCGCACCGAGGCGGCGAACACATGCAGATCGGCCGCGCCCGGGTCGCGGGGCAGCACCACCGAGGAGATCTCCCGGCCGCGCTCCACCGGCACCGTCACCGCGTACAGCCGCGCGGTCTCCACCCGCTGTCCGGCACCGCTGTTGACATGGGGGAGGGCGACGGCCCGGGTGCCCGTCGGGCCCGAGCGCCAGTCCGGGGCGGTGAGCGTGTACGTACTGCTCGACCCGTCGCGGTAGCGGACGAGGCCGGTGCCGCTCGCCTCGCCGCCGGTCCCCGCGACCAGGAAGGAGACCGCGTCGCCGCGCCCGCGCAGCAGTACCGCCTGCCCGTCGGCCCGTACGTTGTCGGCGCGCGCGCCGCCCGCCGCTCGGGGCCAGGTGAGCCGGGCCGAGTCGATGGTGAGGGTGCGGCCCGGGGCCCAGCCGGCGGCCCGCAGATCCTGCGCGGACAGCGAGTTGCCCGTCCCGTCGAAGTCCGCGCCGCCGGGGTCGGCGTCGTCGCTGACCGCCGTGTTGTCGAAAAGCCGCTCCAAGGGGAGCGGCTTTCGGGGTTCTTGGCCGGGCGACCCCGGCGTGGCGGCGCCCGCCGCCGCCGTCCAGGCGAAGGAGAGGGCGACACCTCCCGTCACGAACGCGGTCGCTGTCCACCGTCTGCCGACGAGCATGCGTGTGTCCCCTCTCGCAACCAACCCAACCGGCGATCCGACAGGTGCGGGACGAACGTAGAGAGGCGGGTGGGTGTCGTCAAGACAATGATCAGATCACGGGGTGTCAGCGCGCCCTGTGGTGTGGCGGGCGTGAGGGTGCCACGCTGAGTGGTATGAACATCCCGTTCTTGGGCAACTGGCGCAAGCGACACGACCAGGCGCGCGGCACGGCTGTCATGACCGCCCGGGAGGCGGATCCGCAGGGCGTGGCCCAGCTGCTGTCGGAGTGTGAGCTGCTGCGCGCCCGGGCGGCGTCCGCGGGGGTCGGGCTCGACGACTCGGTGGCCTCCCTGGAGGCGCTGGACCAGCTGCTGCCGCGCTGGCGCGACGACCCCGACGAGCTGCGGTGGCTCGGCAACGACGCCGGCCTGTACCTGGGCACGGTGATCATCCGTACCGTGCCCGGTGCGCTGTGGCAGGTGTGGCCCAACGGGCGGCCCATCGTCCGGCTCTCCTCCGGGCGGGAGATCGATGTGGTGGGGGCGGGCTATGAGTGGGCGGCCGACGGCGCGCCCGAGCTTTCACATGTGTACGCGGAGGTCGCCGAGATCTGAGCCGCGTTCCCCCGACCGGCCCCTTAGGGGGTTAAATACCCATTGATGCGTGTCGTCGGCAAAGCGCACCTTATGTGTGGATAGTTTGCGCTGAGCCCGACACAGCTGAAAGTGGGTGTGGCGGTATGGCCGTCGGCGAATCGTTGATCGAGCTGCGCGAGGTCAACAAGTACTTCGGCGCGCTGCACGTACTGCGGGACATCGACCTCGCCGTCGGCCGTGGTGAGGTGCTGGTCGTCATCGGCCCCTCCGGCTCCGGCAAGTCGACCCTGTGCCGGACGATCAACCGCCTCGAGTCCATCGACTCCGGTGCCATCACCGTCGACGGCGTGCCCCTGCCCGAGGAGGGCAAGGAGCTGGCCCGGCTGCGCGCCGACGTCGGGATGGTCTTCCAGTCCTTCAACCTCTTCGCGCACAAGACCGTGCTGGCCAATGTGATGCTCGCCCAGCTCAAGGTGCGCGGCCGGACGAAGGAGGAGGCCGAGCGGCGCGCCCGTGAGCTGCTGGACCGGGTGGGGCTCGCGGATCAGGCGGCCAAGTACCCGGCTCAGCTGTCGGGCGGTCAGCAGCAGCGGGTGGCCATCGCCCGCGCGCTGGCCATGGACCCGAAGGTGATGCTCTTCGACGAGCCGACCTCGGCCCTCGACCCGGAGATGATCAACGAGGTGCTCGAGGTGATGCGCCAGCTGGCCCGGGACGGTATGACGATGGTCGTCGTCACCCATGAGATGGGGTTCGCGCGCTACGCGGCCAACCGCGTGGTGTTCATGGACGGCGGCAAGATCGTCGAGGACCGCCCGCCGGACGAGTTCTTCGCGGCGCCGAGCACCGAGCGCGCCAAGGACTTCCTCTCCAAGATCCTCAAGCACTAGGGCCTGGGTGGACCACATGACGCGCATCCGCCGCGCGCTGAGCGGCCCCGAGGAAGTGGGGGTGGGTTCCCGCGTCGTCTGGTGCGGTGCATGGCAAGGCGGAGGATCGCCCTCGTACCGGGCGCTGCGGTCGATTTGCCGCTGCCGCGGCGTGGCGGGCGACTCCGACAACGCAGCGAGGTGCCGCCCGCCGCGGCAGGGGGCACCTCCCAGCGGTAGCTGGGGGAGGCTGATGTCACCGCGGCGGCGTGGGGGCCTGCCTCGACTTCCTCGGGGTCGCTTGGCGGCCCTGGCCCTCGCCCTGGTGGTGCTCGCCGCGGCGGCGGGCTGCGGCAAGGAGGGCAGCCCGCCGGTCAAGGGGCCCAAGCCAGGGGCGCTGCCCGCCTACAAGGTGGCCACCGGCTTCCGGCTGCCGTCCTCTCCCACCTGGCGGAAGGCCAAACGCCGCGGCTACCTCGTCGTCGGCGCCAAGGAGGACCAGCCGTACCTGGGCGAGAAGGACCCGGCCACCGGCCGCTACTCCGGTTTCGATATCGAGATCGCCAAGATGATGGCGGCCTCGCTCGGCTTCGACCCCAAGACGATCAGGTTCAAGACCATCGCCTCCGCGAACCGCGAGACCGCCCTCCAGAACGGCCAGATCGACTACTACGTCGGCACGTACACCATCAATCCGCTGCGCAAGCGTCTGGTCGGCTTTGCCGGCCCCTACTTCATCGCCGGTCAGTCGCTGCTGGTCCGCACCGACGAGCACGACATCCACGGTCCGAAGGACCTGGCCGGCAAGACCGTCTGCTCGGTGGCCGGCTCCACCCCGCTGATGCGCATCCAGACCGACTACCCCAAGGCCCACGCCGTCGCGTACGACACGTACTCGGTCTGCGTCGACAACCTCATCAGCCTCCAGGTGGACGCGGTCACCACCGACAACACCATCCTGCTGGGCTACGCCGCCAAGGCCCCCAATGAGCTGAAGGTGGTCGGCAAGCCGTTCTCCAAGGAGCCGTACGGCATCGGCGTGCCGAAGAAGGACAACGCGCTGCGCTTTGCACTCAACGACGCGATCGAGGCCAACGAGCGCAACGGCAACTGGCTGAAGGCGTACAACGTGACCCTCGGCCTGTCCGGTGTGCCCGCCCCCAAGCCGCCCCACGTCGACCGCTACCCGCCCCCGCCCCCGCCGCACTGAGGAACCCTGATGGACGTTCTCACGCATAACTTCTCCCTCTACGGCGAGGGCTTCCTCGGCACCGTCGAGCTGACCGTCTACGCCTCGCTGCTCGCGCTCGCGCTCGGCGTCCTGATGGCCGGTTTCCGCGTGGCGCCCGTCGCCCCGCTGCGGGTCTTCGGCACCGCATGGGTGACGGTGCTCCGCAACACACCGCTGACCCTGCTCTTCTTCGCGGTGATGCTCGGCCTGCCCCGCTTCGGGCTGGTCCTGCCGTTCTTCACCTTCGCGGTGCTCGCGCTCGGCTGCTACACCTCGGCGTTCATCTGCGAGGCGGTGCGCTCCGGTATCAACACCGTGCCGCTCGGGCAGGGCGAGGCGGCCCGCAGCCTGGGCATGAACTTCCCGCAGACGCTCGGCTCGGTGGTGCTGCCGCAGGCGTTCCGCACCGTCATTCCGCCCATCGGCTCGACCCTGATCGCGCTCGCCAAGAACTCCGCCATCGCCGGTTCGTTCAGCGTCACCGAACTGCTCGGCACCTACAAACCGCTCAATGAGCGCGGCTACAGCGTCATCTGGACCTTCGTCTGGATCGCCCTCGGCTATCTGATCATCACGCTCGCCATCAGCGCGCTGTTCCATGTGCTGGAGCGCCGCTGGGGAGTGCCCCGATGACGACCACCAGCGCCCTCTACGACATCCCAGGCCCGCACGCCCGGGCCCGCCACCGCGCCTACGGCATCCTCGCCGCCGTCGTCCTGCTGCTCCTGCTGGGCTGGATCATCTATGCCCTCATCGACACCGGCCAGTTCGCGGCCGAGAAGTGGCGGCCCTTCGAGTACAAGGGAATCCAGCTCCTGCTGCTGCGCGGCCTCGGCAACACCCTCAAGGCATTCGCCCTCGCCGCGGTCCTCTCCCTCGCCCTCGGCGCGGTCCTCGCGGCCGGGCGGCTGTCCGACCACGGCCCGGTGCGCTGGGCCGCCACGATCGTGGTGGAGTTCTTCCGCGCGATGCCCGTGCTGGTGATGATCTTCTTCATCTTCGTGGCGCTGAAGGTGCAGCCACTGCCCGCGCTCGTGGCCGGACTGACCCTCTACAACGGCTCGGTGCTCGCCGAGGTGTTCCGTACGGGCGTCAATTCCGTCGAGCGCGGGCAGCGCGAGGCGGCGTACTCGCTCGGTCTGCGCAAAACGCAGGTCATGGCGTATGTGCTGGTGCCGCAGGGGGTACGGGCGATGCTGCCGGCCATCATCAGCCAGCTGGTGGTGGCCCTGAAGGACACCTCGCTCGGCTTTCTCATCACCTACGAGGAGTTCCTGCACGCCGGCAAGCTCATCGCCGGCAACCTCGACTACGGCCTCCCGTTCATCCCGGTCGTCATGGTCATCTCCCCGGTCTACATCGGGATGTGCATGCTGCTGTCGTGGTTCGCCAACTGGGTCGCCAAGCGGGAGCGGCGCAGCGTGAAGACCGAGGCGGTGCGGGTGGCCCCGGCCGAGCCCGCCACGATGCTCCCGGGCGACACCAGGACATGACGAGCGCGAGTCAGTCGCGGACCGGGACCGAGAGGTACGACGGGTCGGCCTTCGGCGAAGAGAAGGTGAGGTGCGCCCCGTCCGGGTTGTGCTCGATGTACAGCGGGTCGACGGTGTCGACGACCAGTGCGAGGCGGTGTCCGGCAGGGACGTCGTACGCCGTCGAGAACAGGTCCAGGTCGACGGCGAAGGGCGTGCCGGGCGTGCGGTCGTGGAAGGTGACGGGGGCGTTGGTGATGAGCTTGCCGACGCCGAGCGCGTCCACGTCGTAGAGGTAGGCCACGGCGGTGCCGCTGGACTTGTCGCTGGTGACGGTGGTGTGCAGGCGCACCGTGCCGCGGATGCGCTGCGCCGCGCCGTAGCGGTCGGTCTGCCAGACGGCGGCCCGCTCGCGCGACAGCAACGGGACCGAGACCAGCGGTGGGATCTTCAGGAACTGGTCGAGCGCGCCGGTCAGCAGCACCGTGCCCGCGTTGGCGCCGGAGTCGGCGTTCGCGGCGATCTGCCGGGTCTCGCCGAGGTCGACCCTGCGCTGCGCCGAGGGCACGGCCGACCAGCTGGGATAGCCCTCGTAGCCGTCCGCCGTACGGGACTTGAGCTGGACCGGCCGCTCCTGGTCGATGCCGTTGCGCTCGCCCTTGACGTAGCGGTCGAGCCAGCGCCTGGCGTCGTTCCAGGTGTCGTTGGGCAGGCCGAGCAGCCCGGTGAGCTCGCCGGTGGCGTGGTCGCCCGGCCGGAACTCCAGGCGCTTGGGGCCGGTCAGCTTCTCGTAGAAGCCGGCGTAGGTGTTGGGCGGGAAGATGGAGTCGCCCCAGGCGTTGGCCAGCATGATCGCCGCACCGTTGGCGTTGATCCGGTCGAGGTAGGTGGCGGCGGAGCGCTTCTTGCCCCACTCGACGATGTCCTTCTCCTTGGCGAGGTTCGAGCCGAGGAAGTCCTGGAAGATCTGGCGGAGTTCGGCGCTGGGGCGGCCCAGCAGCTCACCGGAGCCGCTGAGCAGCGCGGCGGCCTGGGCGTGCTGGGTGCGGCCGCTGTAGATGGAGCCGACCAGATCCGCCCAGCCGCTCAGCGCGGCCACGGCCTTGATCCGCTTGTCGAAGCCGGAGGCGAGCAGGCTGATCCCGGCGCCGTACGAGACCCCGGCCATGCCGATCCGGTCGGGGTCGGCGGGGGTGTTGGCCAAAGCCCAGTCGATGACCTTGGACGCGTCGGCGACATCGGGCGGGCCGGCGGTCTCGATCTCCCCGCCGGACTGCCAGAAGCCGCGGACGTTGTAGCTGACCACGACGTAGCCGGAGTCGGCCAGCTTCTGGGCCTGGGCGAGATATTCGGCCTGGGGCAGGGCCCAGCTGGTGGGCAGGACGACGAGCGGAAGGCGCTGCGCGTCGGCTGCGCCGCGCGGGGTGACGACGTTGGCGGCCAGGGTGACGCCGCCGTCGCCGGGGATGTCGACGAAGCGTACGGACGAGTCCGCGGCCTGGGCGGCGGTCGGCGGCGGGGCCAGGGGCGCGGCCTGTGCGGCGGGGGCGAGGCCGAGGGCGGCACCGGCCAGCAGCGTCGCGAGGACGGCGCTTGCCGTGGTGGCGCGCAGGGGGGTGCGGGCGTGGGTCACTGGTGCTCCTGAGGGGGGAGTGGACCGGCGGAGGGGACCTGTCCGGCACCTGACAGGCCCTGAGTGGCTACGTGGCTCAGCGGCTGAGCGACTAAGTGACCCGACGGTAACCGCGGCGACTTACCCGTGGTAATAGCCGGGTAAGTTACGCCTGGGTAACGATGGCTGGGCCCGGCTCCGCCGCCCGCGCGTCCGGCAGCACGACCCGGAAGACCGTCCGCCCCGGCCTGCTCGCCACCTCGACCGTCCCGCCGTGCGCCGCCACGACGGCCCGTACGATGGCCAGCCCAAGACCGGTGTTGCCCGCGGCCCGCGAGCGGCTGGGGTCCGCGCGCGCGAAGCGCTCGAACACCTCGGCCCGGAGCGCCTCGGGGATGCCAGGACCGTTGTCCGCGACCGTCAGCTCCGTACGCCCGGCCGGCGCCCCCAGGCGGACCGCCACCTCGGTGCCCGGTGGGGTGTGCGTACGGGCGTTGGCGAGCAGATTGGCCACCACCTGCTGCAGCCGGTGCTCATCGCCCGTGACGGTCACCGGCTCCTCGGGAAGCTCCAGCGTCCAGCGGTGGTCAGGACCCGCGGCACGCGCGTCGCCCGTGGCGTCCAGCACCAGCCGGGTCAGATCGACGGGCCCGCGGGCCAGCGGTCGGCCCGCGTCGAGCCGCGCGAGCAGCAGCAGATCGTCGACCAGCGTGCTCATCCGCTGCGACTCCGACTGGATCCGCTCCAGCGCGTGGCGTACCTCCGCGGGCACCGGCCCAGGGTGGCGCAGCGCCAGCTCGGCGTGGCCGCGCACATTGGCCACCGGCGTCCGCAGCTCATGGCTGGCGTCCGCGGCGAACTGCCGCAGCCGCTCCTCGCCGGCGTGGCGGCGGGCCAGCGCATCGCCGACGTGGCCGAGCATCCGGTTCAGCGCCGCACCCACCTGGCCGACCTCGGTACGCGGATCGGTGTCCGGCACCGGCGCCGGCATCGCCACCTCCCCGCTGGCCAGCGGCAGCCGCGCCACCCCGGCCGCGGTGGCGGTCACCCGCCGCAGCGGGCGCAGCGACAGCCGCACCCACAGCGCCCCCGCCACCCCCGTCACGGCGAGCGCGGACCCGAAGACCACGGCCTCCACCAGCTCCACCCGGTGCACCGTCTCCGCCACCGGCCGCAGCGGCAGGCCGGTGATCAGGACGTCGCCGTCGTCACCGGCCACGGCGAGCACCCGGTACGCGCCGATCGCCGACAGCCGGACGTCGTGCCCGCGGCCGTCGACCGGCAGGTGCGCGAGGGCCCGCTGGTCGGCGCCGGTGAGGGCCACGCGGGAGTCCGTGTTGTCGTGCACCACCGCCGCCTGCGTCGCCTCGCCGCCCTTCAGCCGGGCGCCGAACGTGTACGCGGACTGGCCACGGGTATCGGGCCGGTTGTCCGCGTCCGGGCGCTCACCGTGTTCCAGGCTCGCCGGGAAGCGGCCGCCCGCCGCGGTCAGCTGCTGGTCCAGGCGGCGCACCAGAAAGCCCTCCAGCGCCAGGACGGTGGTCAGCCCGACCGCCAGCGACGCGGCCGCGAGCAGCACCACGAGCCCGGCGGTCAGCCGGGCACGCAGCGTCCGGGGGAGTACGGCACGCAGTGAAGGCAGACGGCTCATGACACGTCCGGCTTGAGCACGTACCCGACTCCGCGCACCGTGTGGATCAGCGGGGTCCGGCCCGCGTCGATCTTCTTGCGCAGATAGCTGATGTACAGCTCGACGACATGGGCCCGGCCGCCGAAGTCGTACGACCACACCCGGTCCAGGATCTGCGCCTTCGACAGCACCCGGCGCGGATTGCGCATCAAGAACCGCAACAACTCGAACTCGGTGCGCGACAGCTCGATCACCACCCCGCCCCGGGTGACCTCCCGCGCCCTCTCGTCCATCACCAGCTCGCCCACCACCAGCCGGTCGGCCTGGTGGAGGTCCGACCCCCGCGCCATTCCGGCCCTGCGCAGCAGCCCGCGCAGCCTGGCCAGGACCTCCTCCAGGCTGAACGGCTTGGTCACATAGTCGTCGCCGCCCGCGGTGATCCCCGCGATCCGGTCCTCCACGGCGTCCCGCGCGGTGAGAAAGAGCACACAGACGCCCTCCAGTTCGGCGCGCAGCCCGCGCAGCACGGTCAGCCCGTCGGAGTCCGGCAGCATCCAGTCCAGCACGACCGCGTCCGGACGGAACGCGCGCGCCGTGGCCAGCGCGGATGCCCCGTCCGCCGCGGTGCGGACCTCCCAGCCCTCGTAGCGCAGGGCCCCCGACAGCACCTCGGTCAGGTCGGGCTCGTCGTCGACGACGAGGACGCGTACGGGGGCGCCGTCGGGCCGCAGCAGGAAAGGGCCGGTGTTCTGGTTCTCCATGACACATCCAGCATCCCCCGGCGCGCGGCGAGACGGACCCCCGGGCCCTGTGAGCTTGCTCTGAGTTTCCTCTGCATCCGCCCCTGGACCCTCTCTCGACAGCCCTTTCAGAGGGTCCTCAGAAGTTCGCCTGTGAGGCTGACGGCCCGATCAACCCCCGTTCGCCGCGAAAGGACGACTTTGTGGCCACCACCCTCCACGACCACCGCGCCGACGCGCCGCGCACCCGGCCACGCACCCCGGGGCCGCCCGACCTCGTCCCCGCCCTCACCCAGCTGGCGATCTGGGCGGGCGCCGCCGCCGTGCTGGCCCTGTGGTGGCACGACACCACCTCCGTCGTCGGCGCGGCCGGCTGGCTGACCGGCGCCGGGCGCATCACCGGGCTGCTCGCCGGATACGCGTGCGCCGTCCTGCTGCTGCTCATGGCCCGGGTGCCGGTGCTGGACCGCACCATCGGCAGCGACCGGCTGGCCCGCTGGCATGCGATGGGCGGGCGGTACGTCGTCTCCCTCGCCCTCGCGCACACCCTGCTGATCATCTGGGGCTACGCGCTGACCTCGCACACCGGCGTCGTGGACCAGACCACCACCCTCGTCTTCCACTACCCCGACCTCCTCAAGGGCACCATCGGCTTTCTGCTCTTCCTGGCCACCGGTGTCCTGTCCGCGCGCGCCGCCCGCCGCCGCGTCTCCTACGAGATCTGGCATCTGCTGCACCTCGTCACCTACCTGGCGATCTTCCTGGCCTTCGGCCACCAGCTCTCCAACGGCGCCGACTTCGTCGGCAACCGCACCGCCCAGCTCGCCTGGTACGCCCTGTACGGCGGGGTCGCGGCGCTGCTGCTGTGGTTCCGGTTCGTCGTCCCCGCACGGCGGGCGCTGCGCCACCGGCTGTGGGTCTCGGAGGTACGGCCGGAGGCGCCCGGCGTCGTCTCGGTGTATCTGACCGGCGACCGTCTTGACGAGCTGCGCGTCGAGCCCGGCCAGTTCTTCCGCTGGCGTTTCCTTACGCCTGGCCTGTGGTGGGCCGCCAACCCGTACTCCCTCTCGGCCGCCGCCCACCCCTCCTTCCTGCGGATCACCGTGAAGGCGGCCGGCGGCCACAGCGCGGCGCTGGCCCGGCTCGCGCCCGGCACCCGGGTCCTGGCCGAGGGCCCGTACGGGGCCTTCACCGCCCGCCGCCGACGCGCGCCGAAGGTGCTGCTGCTCGGCGGCGGGGTGGGCATCACCCCGCTGCGGGCCCTGTTCGAGACCATCCCCGGCGAGGCCGGCGAGGTGACCCTGATCTACCGCGCCCGGCGGCCGGAGGACCTGGCGCTGCGGACCGAACTCGACCAGCTCGCCGCCCGGCGCGGCGCCATCGTCCACTACGTCGTCGACGAGCCGGTCGAGTACTCGTCCCCGCTCACCGCGCGCGAGTTGCGCCGGCTCGTCCCGGACCTGGCCGAGCGCGATGTGTACCTGTGCGGTCCGCCGGGGATGGCGGAGGCGGCCCAGCGGGCCCTGCGTGGTGCGGGGGTGCCGCGCCGCCGTATCCACCACGAGTCGTTCGCCTTCTGACCCGAGCCTGTGACCCCGAGCCCGTAAAGCTGACCCCGAGCCCGTAAAGGAGCCCCGGCCGTGCGCAAGGCCGCCCTCACCACCGTCTCGACCGTCGCGGGCGTAGTCCTGCTGCTGTCGCTCAAACCGCACACCAACGCCCCGGTGGCGGTCGCGGCCCAGCCGCCGTCCCCGTCCCAGTCGTCAAGCGGTACGTCGTCAAGCGGTGCGCCGTCGCCGTCGCCGTCCACCTCCCACACCACCGCCGCCGGCCCGACCGGCACCTACACCGGCTCCACGATCAACACCCGCTACGGCCCCGTGCAGCTCGCCGTCACCCTCTCCAAGGGGAAGATCACCGCCGTCAAGGCGCTGCAGACCCCGTCCGGCGACGGCCGCTCCCAGCAGATCGCCTCGTACGCCGTACCGCAGCTCACCAACGAGACGCTGCAAGCCCAGAACGCGCAGATCGACGCGGTCTCCGGCGCCACCTACACCAGCGAGGGCTACGTCCAGTCCCTGCAGAGCGCCCTGGACAAGGCCGGTGTCTGAACCAGTGCCCGAACCGGTGTCCGAGGGGCAGGGGCGGCGCGGGGGCGTGCGCCATGTCGAGCACGTCATGGGCACGGTCTTCTCGTTCGACATCCGCGACCCGGCCACGCCCGCCATCGGCCGGGCCGTGGAGGAGGCCGTGGCCTGGCTGCACCACGTGGACGAGGTGTTCTCCACGTACCGCCCGGACAGCGCCATCAGCCGGCTCGGCCGGGGCGAGCTCTCCGCGGAGCGGTGCGGGCCCGAGGTGGCCGAGGTGCTTGACCTGTGCGAGGCGGCGGCGCGCGCCACCGACGGCTGGTTCAGCCATACGGCCGGGGGTCGGCTCGACCCGTCAGGGATGGTCAAGGGCTGGGCGGTGGAGCGGGCCTCCCGGATCCTGTACGAGGCGGGGGCGCACAACACCTGTGTGAACGGCGGCGGGGACATTCAGCTACGGGGCGAGGCGGCCCCGGGCGCGCCCTGGCGGATCGGCATCGCGCACCCGCTGCGCCCCGGGGCGCTGTGTGCCGTCGTCACCGGCCGGGACCTGGCCATCGCCACCTCGGGCACGGCCGAACGCGGCCCGCACGTACTGGATCCGCACACCGGTGAACCGGCCACTGCCCTGGCCTCCCTCACCCTGACCGGCCCCGGTCTGACCTGGACCGACGCCCTGGCCACCGCCGCCTTCGCGAGGGGCCCGGCCGCCCGCGCCTGGACCGAGGCCCTGGAATCCCATCAGGCCCTGGCGGTCACCGCCACCGGCGAACTCTGGCGGACTCCGGGCTTCTGAGTCCGAATCTGCGGTGAGTATGGGACGGCTACAC